>NZ_DAIQNN010000041.1:0-26695 GCF_036788415.1 Rubrimonas sp.
ATGTCCATGCCGCCGACGAAGCCCACATCGCCCTCGCCCGCCGCCATCGCCGCGAGCATCCCCACCAGATAGCTGCCCTCGTGCTCCTTGAAGAGGATCGAGCGGACGTTGGGCAGGTCCACCACCATGTCGACGATGGCGAAGCTCGTCTCGGGGAACTCGGCGGCGACCTTCTCCAGCGCCGCCCCGTGGCTGAAGCCGATGGCGACGACCGGGTTGTGCCCGTCGCGCGCGAAGCGGCGCAGGGCCTGTTCGCGCTGGCTGTCGTTCTGGATCTCGAAGTCGCGATACTCGACCCCGGTCTCGGCCTTGAAGGCCTCGGCGCCGGTGTGCGCCGCCTCGTTGAAACTCTTGTCGAATTTCCCGCCCAGATCATAGACGAGGGCGGGCTTGAACTCGGCCGCGGCGACGGACGCGGCGGACATGGCGAGGATCGCTGCGAGGCGGAGGGGCTTGAACATGGCGCATTCCCTGTCGGCGCGGCGCGGGTGCGCCGCGTATTTGGTTGACGCAAAGGTTGAGGCTTTTTCGCGCCTGCGCAAGCGTCTCGAAGCGGGTCGGGCCTTCAGATGCACGCCTCGAACAGCGCAGTGACATTGGCCTCCGTCAGCGTCACCGGATTGCCGCCGGCTGTCGGATCGGCCAACGCCATCGGGACCATGTCGGCGATGCGGTCGCGCCCGACGCCGAGGCCCGAGAGCGTCTCCGGCACGCCGAGTTCGGCGCGCAGCGACATCACCCAGTCGGCGAAGCCGTCGAAGCCGCCGGCGACGCCCAGATAAGCAGCCGCCGCTGCGATCCGCTCCTCGATGGCGGGGCGGTTGAGCGCCAGCACAGGCGGGATCACCACGGCGTTGGTCATGCCGTGATGCGTGTTGTAGAGCGCGCCGACCGGGTGCGAGAGCGCATGGACTGCGCCGAGGCCCTTCTGGAAGCCCACCGCCCCCATCGCCGCCGCGCTCATCATGTGGGCGCGCGCCTCGATGTCGGAGCCGTCCGCATGGGCGCGCGGCAGCCACACCTTCACCAGCCGCATCCCCTCGAGCGCGATGCCCTGGCTCATCGGGTGGTAGAAGGGCGAGGAATAGGCTTCGAGGCAATGCGCGAAGGCGTCCATGCCTGTCCCGGCGGTGATCGCCTTCGGCATGCCCACCGTCAGCTCGGGGTCGCAGATCACCACCACAGGCAGCATCTTCGGGTGGAAGATCACCTTCTTCACATGCTGCGCGCTGTCCGTCAGCACGCCGGCGCGGCCGACTTCCGAGCCGGTGCCCGCCGTGGTCGGCACGGCGACGACCGGGGCGATGGCGGCGGCGTCGGCGCGGGTCCACCAGTCGCCGACATCCTCGAAATCCCAGACGGGCCGGGTCTGGCCCGCCTGGAAGGCGATCAGCTTGCCCAGATCGAGCGCGGAGCCGCCGCCGAAGGCGACCACGCCGTCATGCCCGCCGGCGCGATAGGCGGCGACGCCGGCTGCGAGGTTGACGTCGGAAGGGTTGGGGTCGACCTCGCTGAACAGCGCGCGCCCGAGCCCCGCCTCCTCCATCAGGTCGAGCGCGGCCCCCGCGATCGGCAGGGCGGCGAGGCCCTTGTCAGTGACGAAAAGCGGCCGGGTCATCCCGGCCGCGGCGCAGGCCTGGCCCAGTTCGCGGATGCGGCCGGCGCCGAAGCGGATGGCGGTCGGGTAGGACCAGTTGCCGACGAGCTTCATGCGAACACCTTGCGCAGATGGTAGGATTTGGGGCGGGTGAGGTTGTGGAAGCCGATCACCGACAGCGCGCCGCCGCGCCCGGTGTCCTTGCAGCCGGTCCAGCAGAGGGCGGGGTCGAGATAGTCGGCGCGGTTCATGAACACCGTGCCGGTCTCGAGCTGCGCGCCGAGGCGGGCGGCGCGCTCGGCGTCCGACGTCCAGAGGCTGACCGTGAGGCCGTAGGCGCAGTCGTTCATCAGCGCCACCGCCTCGGCGTCGTCCTTCACCTTCATCACGCCGACGACCGGGCCGAAGCTCTCCTCGCGCATCACGCGCATCGAGTGATCGACGCCGACCAGAAGTTGCGGCGCGAGATAGGCGCCGCCATCGTCCTGCGGGAACAGCGCGGGGTCGATCAGCGGGGTCGCGCCCGCCTGCACGGCGGCGCCCACCTGCGCGCGCACTTCCGCCGCGAAGCGCTTGCTCGCCATCGGCCCGAGCGTGGTCGCCTCGTCGAGAGGGTTCCCCAGCTTCAGGGTCGACACCCAGGCGACCGCCTTCTCGACGAAAGCGTCGTAGAGCGGCTCGACGACGTAGATGCGCTCGATCCCGCAGCAGCACTGCCCGGAATTGTAGAAGGCGCCGTCCATCAGCACGTCCACCGCGCGGTCGAGATCGGCGTCCTCCATCACATAGCCGGGATCCTTGCCGCCGAGCTCCAGCCCCAGCGGCGTGAACGTTCCCGCCGCCGCGCGCTCGATCGCCTTGCCGCCGTTCACCGAGCCGGTGAAGTTGACGAAGCCGAAGGCGCGCGCGCCGATCAGCGCCTCGGTCGTCGCGTGGTCGAGAAACAGGTTCTGAAACAGCCCTTCGGGCAGCCCGGCCTCGGCGAAGGCGCGCACCATGCGCTCGCCGACCAGCAGCGTCTGCGTCGCGTGCTTGATGATCACGGCATTGCCCGCGATCAGCGCCGGGGCGACCGTGTTGTTCGCGGTGAGATAGGGATAGTTCCACGGCGCGATCACGAAGACGATCCCGTGCGGCTCGCGGATGATGCGGCGCTCGAAGCGGTCGGAGGTCTCGATTTCGATGGGCGCCAGCGCGCTCTCGGCGATCTGGGCCACATAGTCGGCGCGCTCGCGCACCCCGCCGAACTCGCCGCCGTAGCGGACTGGGCGGCCCATCATCCAGGCGAGTTCCGGCACGATCTCGGCGTTCATCTCGCCGAGCCGCGTCACTCCGGCCAGCACCAGCGCGACGCGCTCGGAGAGTGGGCGGGCGGCCCAGTCCTTCTGCGCGGCGCGGGCGCGCGCGAGGGCCTCGTCGGCCTCGGCGCGTGAGGCGGCGGGGCGCTCGGCGTAGACCGATCCGTCCACGGGCGAGACGCATTTGAGCGTGGTGGTCATGCTGTCCTCAACAGGCGATGGCGGCCACATGGCCGGCCTCGGCATAGGCGAGAATCCGCCGGTCGCGCGTCATGATCCGGTAGCCTGCGGCGCGGGCGGTGGACAAGAGGATGCGGTCGCCCGGATCGTTGGGAGGGTCCCCCGGCAGATACGAAGCGTCGATCAGCACGTCCGGGTCGAGGCCGCAGAGCGACATGCCCGGACGCGAAGTCGCCTGCGCGAACCACGCCCGCGGCGACGCGGTGAGGACGACGCGCCCCCGCGCCGCCAGCATCCCGATCTCCCAGGCCGAGATCGGCGAGGCGCAGACCGGCGCGCCTGCGGCGTAGGCCTCGTCGAGCGAGTCGAGCGCTTCGGGGCGGACGCGCTGGTCCGCGGCGATCCAGAGCAGCGCGCAGGTGTCGAGCAGCACGCCGCCGGTCATTCGTCCCCGCCATAGGCCCGCCGGCCCCATTCGGGATCGGCGGGCTCGGTGAGGTCGATGCCGGGGAGGATGGTGACAGTGCCCTTCATGCAGCCGATCACGGGATGGCGCACCCTGGTCGTCATCTCCCCGCCGGGCTGCACATAGGGATTCGCCGTCTCCTTCATCTCCATTGCGTCCTCTTTTCCTTCCCGGACGAACACGAGCGATCCGCCAGTCAGGTCGACTTTCGCGGCCCGGAACCCGGCGTCGCGCCAGGCCCTCGTCATGACGTTGTTCTCGGGATTATTGCTCCAGAACGCCCGGTGCCGCCGGGCGGAGGGCGGCAGCGGGAAGCCGAGAACGCTTTCGATCTCGTCGAAGCTCATTGCGACTTCCGGTGCGGGATGCTCCCTCAGGCGCTCCCCAAGCCGTGCGTACTTGCTCATCGCGCGTGCTTTCTGGACACGACTGTCCGGGCAGTGAGGTCGACGCCATTGGTGCGATAACCGGCCTTGCGCCAAGCGGAACGCTGGCTGCGGCACGACTGGTCGTTCGACCACCATGCGGGCCAGACGAACGCCGATGCCGGAAGCGGCCTCCCGATCACGTGGGCGACTTCCCTGAAAGAGACGGAAAGGCCATCACTTCCGCATTTCGCGAGCCATTCTGCTGGCGGCTGATAGACGCTGCGGTTGTCTGATCGGTCGATCATCTCTGGCCTCCCATCAAACCATGTCTTTGGCGGAGATGTGCACACTCTCTTGGGTATAGTCAATAAGTGTGTGTGTTTCCTAACACCGCTCGAACCCCCGCCGCACTTCCCAGTCGGTCACGCGGCGGTCGCACTCGGCCTGCTCCCAGCGGGCGGCGTGGACGTAATGGTCGATCACGGCGTCGCCGAAGGCCGCGCGCAGCATCGCCGAGCCGTCCAGCGCGGCGGTCGCGTCGCGGAGCGTCTTGGGGATCTCGCGCACGCCGGCGCCGTGATAGGCGTCGCCGGTGAATTCCGGCTCCAGCTCCAGCCCCTTCTCGATGCCGTTGAGGCCCGCCGCCAGCAGCGCCGCGAGCGCGAGATGGGGGTTGAGGTCCGCGCCGCCGACGCGGCACTCGACGCGCACCGCCTTGCTGTCGCCGCCGCAGACCCGGTAGCCCGCGGTGCGGTTGTCCATGCTCCACACCGCCTTGGTCGGCGCGAAGGTGCCCGCCGCGAAGCGCTTGTAGGAATTGACGTTGGGCGCGAGAAAGAAGGTGATTTCGGAGGCGTGGGCGAGCAGCCCCGCCATGTAGGCGCGCATCAGCGCCGACATGCCGTGCGCGGCGCTTTCATCGTAGAAGGCGGGGGCGCCGTCGGCGGTCCAGAGCGACTGGTGGATGTGGGAGGAGTTGCCGGCATGGCGGTCGCCGCATTTGGCCATGAAGGTGACCGAGCGGCCCTGGCTCCACGCGATCTCCTTCACCGCGTTCTTCACGATCGCATGGCGGTCGGCCATGGTCAGCGCGTCGGCGTAGCGGACGTTGATCTCGGCCTGCCCGGCGCTCGCCTCGCCCTTGGTGTTCTCGACCGGCACGTCCGCGGCGTTGAGCCCGGTGCGGATGGCGCGCATCAGCCCTTCTTCCTTGGTGGTCTGGAAGATGTGGTAATCCTCGTTGTAGGCGCTGATCGGGGTCAGCCCGCGATGGCCCTTCGCCAGCGCCTCCTCGAAGCTCTCGCGGAACACGAAGAACTCCAGTTCCGTCGCGGCCATGGGCGTCAGCCCATGCGCCGCGAGCCGGTCGATCTGGCGCTTGAGGATGGTGCGCGGCGCGTGGGGGATCTCGTGATGGCCGTGATGGTCGAGCACGTCGCACAGGACGAGCGCGGTTCCTTCGAGCCACGGAACCCGGCGGATCGTGGTCAGGTCGGGCCGCAGCGTGTAGTCGCCGTAACCCTTCTCCCAGCTGGTGGCCGCATAGCCGGGGACAGTCTCCATCTCGATGTCGGTGGCGAGCAGGTAGTTGCAGCCATGCGTCTCGCGATGCGCGCTCTCTACGAAGAACTCGGCCTGGAAGCGCTTGCCCATCAGGCGGCCCTGCATGTCGATGGCCGCCGCGATCACCGTGTCGATCTCGCCGACCGCGACCACGTCCTTCAATTCGTCGAAACTCAGCTTGCCGGGCATCGCATCCGCCATTCATCGCGAGAGGGGGGGAGTAGAGGGGTGCGGCCCGCCGCGAAGCGCGCGGCGGGCCGGAAGGGGATTAGGTGTAGCGATAGGGCCGGCCGGCCTTCTCCATCGCCGCGTTGAACTCCTTGAAGATATTCACGACTTTGGCCTTGGTCTCGCTTTCGGCGGCGATCTCGTCCCAGAACTCGCGCGCGGCCGTCTCGACGGTCGCCCATTCGGCGTCGGGAATGGACGTCAGCTGCATCTTCTCGCCGAACACGCGCAGCCGCGCCTCGCCCGCCCAGTACCAGTGCTGACGGTAGTAATGCGACTGCTCGAAGCACGTCGCCATCAGCGCCTGCAGATGCGGCGGCAGCGCGTTCCACTTCTCCATGTTGGCGAAGAACGAGCCGATCCAGGCGCCGGAGATGTTGTTGGTCAGGAAATAGTCGGTCACGTCGGCCCAGCCGACCGTGTAGCACTCGGTGATCCCCGACCAGGCGATGCCGTCGAGCTCGCCCGTCTGCATCGCGATCTCGATGTCCTCCCAGGGCAGCGTGACGGGCACGACGCCGAAGCGGGTGAGGAAGCGGCCCGCCGTCGGGAAGGTGAACACCCGCTTGCCCTGCAGGTCGGCGAGGCTGCGGATCGGCTCCTTGGTGGCGAAGTGGCAGGGGTCCCAGGAGCCGGCGGAAATCCACTTCACGCCGACCTTGGCGTATTCCTCGGCCCAGATGTCGCCGAGGCCCCAATCGTTGAACAGCGCCGGCACGTCGAGCGAGAAGCGGCAGCCGAAGGGGAAATAGCCGCCGAACACCGCGACTTCCGTGGGCGAGGCCATCGAATCGTCGTCCGACTGCACGGCGTCGATGGTGCCGCGCTGCATGGCGCGGAACAGCTCGCCCGTCGGCACCAGCTGGTCGGCGGTGAACAGCTCGATCACCATCTCGCCCTTGGCCATCTCGTTGAAGGCGTCGATGGCGGGCTTGGCCACATGCTCGGCGAGCGCCGCGCCGGCGTAGGTCTGGAGCCGCCAGCGGATCGGGTCCTGCGCGCGCGCAACGGCGGGTGCGGCGAGGGCTGCGGCGCCAGTGGCGGCGGCGCCGGTGATGAGGCGGCGGCGTGTCGTGTCGGTCATGGTCGTTCTCCTGTCGGTTCGCAGGGCCCTGTCGGCCCCGCAGGGTGTCCGCCGCGCATGACTGGCGGCGGTTGGGGTGGGCGTCAGCCGCGCAGGCTGATCACCGAGGGCAACCAGAGGGCGATCTGGGGGAACGCCATCACCAGCGCGAGCCCGATCAGCATGATGCCCACGAAGGGCGCGACCGAGACGTAGATGTCGCGCAGCGACACTTCCGGCGGCGCCAGCGCGCGCATCAGGAACAGGTTGTAGCCGAAGGGCGGCGTCATGTAGGCGATCTGGCAGGTGATGGTGTAGAGCACGCCGTACCAGATCAGATCGAACCCCAGCGCGCCGACGAGCGGCACATAAAGCGGCGCGACGATCACCAGCATCGCCGTGTCGTCGAGGAACGTGCCCATCAGCAGATAGCTGAGCTGCATCAGCAGCAGGATCTCCCACGGCCCGAGCCCAAGCTGGCCCACGAAGAAGCCCTCGATGGCGCGCACCGCCCCCAGCCCGTCGAACACCGCGCCAAAGCACAGCGCGGCGAGGATGATCCACATGAACATGCAGGACACGCCGAGCGTCTTGCGCATCGTCGTCTCAAGCACCCGCCAGCTGATCCGACGCTTCCACAGCGCCACCAGCGTCGCCGCGAAGGCGCCGACCGCCGAGCTCTCCACGAGGCTGGTCACCCCCATCAGGAACAGCCCCGTCATCGCGAAGAAGATCAGAAGCGGTGCGATCCCGGCGCGCAGCAAAGCGAGTTTCTCGGGCCAGGGGACGTTGCGCTCCTCCTCCGGCAAGGCGGGGCCGAGATGGGGTTGCAGGCGGCAGCGGATCACGATGTAGATCACGAACAGCATCGCCATCATCAGGCCGGGGATCGCGCCCGCGAGCCAGAGCTGGCTGACCGGCTGACGCGCGATCATGCCGTAGAGCACCAGCACCACCGAAGGCGGCACGAGGATGCCGAGCGAACTGCCCGCCTGGATGACGCCCGTCACCATGATCTTGTCGTAGCCGCGCCGCAAAAGCTCCGGCAGCGCGATGGTCGCGCCGATGGCCATGCCCGCGACCGACAGCCCGTTCATCGCCGACACGGCCACCATCAGCCCGATGGTCCCGACGGCCAGCCCGCCGCGCAGGCCCCCGAACCAGACGTGGAACATCTTGTAGAGATCGCCCGCGACGCCCGATTCCGAGAGCATGAAGCCCATGTAGATGAACAGCGGCAGCGTCAGCAGCGGATACCACTTCATCAGCTTCATCGCCGCCGAGAAGCCCAGCTCCGACCCTCCGTCGCCCCATAGCAGGAAGGCCGCCATCACGCCGACGAAGCCGATGGCGCCGAACACGCGCTGCCCGGTCATCAGCATGAGCATCATGCTGGCGAACATGGTCAGCGCGATGAGCTCGTAGCTCATGCGATGGCCTCGCCGCGGAGTTTCGCGACGTCGCGGATCAGCTCCGCGATCGCCTGAAGCAGCATCAGGAAGATGCCGATGCAGGCGATGGTCTTGATCGGCCACATGTAGGGCCGCCACACCGAGTAGCTCCGCTCGCCATATTCTATGGCGTAGGCGGTGGAGGAGATCCCGCCATAGAGCAGGAAGCCCAGATAGGCGATGAGAAACAGCACCGTGAAGGCGTCGACCCCGGCCTTGGTCCGGTCGGACCAACCGCCATAGAGCAGGTCCATCCGCACATGGTCGCCGGTCTGCATCGAGTAGGGCCCGCCGAGCAGGTAATAGGCGACCAGCATGAATTGCGACATCTCCACGACCCAGAGCAGCGGCGCGTTGAACGCCGTGCGCGAGATCGCGGAGTAGAGCAGCACACCCATCATCGCGAAGATCATCCACATCACCACCCGCCCGAGGCGGCGGTTGAACGCCTCGACGTAGCGGACGTAAGCGACCAGCGCTCTCGGCACGGCGAGCGGCTCCTTCGTGAGTGCGCGAGCGATCCTTTCAGCGGGCGCAGGCGGTGGCCAGAGGGAAAACGCCTTTCCGCCCCGAGGCGCGCCGCCCGGCGACGGCGGCGCCTTCGAAATCGGCGCCGTCTCCCGTGCAGATTGCACGGCGCCGTTGCCTGCGCGCGGACGGATCGCACACAATGCCGCAGTTGATTCGAATTTGGCCGACCGAGGTTGACCCATGACCGCCGCCGCCCTCTCCGCCGCGACCGCCCCGAACTTCTCCAAGCGCCTCGCCGTGGCGCCGGACTTCCTCGACCCCGACCGCCTCGCCGCGCTGACCGAAGAGATCGAGGCGCTGGGCCGCACCGAGCGCAGCTTCGTGCCGACCCACAAGAAGGGCGGGACCATCGCCTACGACACGCTGCGCGTCCGCGCGCCGGGGGTGGTGGCGTTCTACCGCTCGGCGGCGCTGATCGACCGGCTGTCGGCCATCGTCGGCGAGCCGCTGAAGGTGACGCCCGAGCGCGACAACTCTTCCTGCTCGATCCTCGTCTACGAGCGGCCCGGCGACCATATCGGGTGGCATTACGACCACAATTTCTACCGCGGCCGGCACTTCACGGTTTTGCTGCCCATCGTCAACCGCAACGCCGACGGGACCGACCTGTCGGCGGCGCGGCTCTATGCGCGGGTCGGCGGCGAGGACCGGATGATCCCGACGCCGCCCAACCAGCTGGTGATCTTCGAGGGCGCGAAGGTGCTGCACAAGGCGACGCCCATCGCCGAGGGCGAACGGCGTGTGCTGCTGAGCATGACCTTCGGCACCGATCCGCGCAATTCGCTGCCGAAGGAGATCGCGCGGCGGATCAAGGACACGGCATTCTTCGGCCTGCGCGCGCTCTGGGGCGGCAAGGCGAAACCGGCCTGAGGATCGCCGCGCGCGCTTGACATCCGCCGAACTTGGCAGCATGTGGGGCGCTCTTTGGCGGAGCGCCTCGAGCGCTGCGCGACGAATGTGTTCGGTCGCCTCCGCGAGGGGGCGCGCTGTCCGAGGCCGCGCCGCATCCGGCGCGACAAGCGCGGGGTCGCCCCGCCGCCGCAGGGCGCGGAAACGAAAGGAACGACGCGCGATGTTCGCGGTGATCAAGACCGGCGGCAAGCAATACAAGGTGGCCGCCGACGACGTTCTGACAGTCGAGAAGCTCGACGGCGCCGCAGGCGACGCCGTGACCTTCGAGGACGTGCTGATGATCGGCGATGGCGAGACCGTCACCGTCGGCGCGCCCCGCGTCGAAGGCGCGACCGTGCGCGCCGAGCTGGTCGACCAGACCAAGGGTCCGAAGGTGATCTCCTTCAAGAAGCGCCGCCGTAAGCACGGCTCGGCGCGGCGCAAGGGCCATCGCCAGCAACTGAGCCAGGTGAGGATCGTCGAGATCGTCGCCGGCGCGAATACGGGAGCCTGATCCATGGCGCACAAGAAAGCAGGCGGCTCGTCGCGCAACGGCCGCGACAGCGCAGGCCGTCGCCTCGGCGTGAAGAAGTTCGGCGGCGAGGACGTGCTCGCCGGCAACATCCTCGTGCGCCAGCGCGGCACCAAGATGTGGCCGGGCCGCAATGTGGGCCTCGGCAAGGACCACACGCTGTTCGCCCTGACCAACGGCGCGGTGAAGTTCCACACCGGGATCAAGCGGCGCATGTTCGTCTCGGTCCTGCCGAAGGCCGACGCCGCGGAGTAACCCGCCGCGCCAGCGCCCGGAGCGAAGCGGGGGGATCGGCCGGCGGGCCGGTCCCCCTTCGCGCTTTCGCGGCGCCTCAGGAGTTCGCGTCATGACCGACACGCTGCGCACTGCGCGCCTGACGCTGCGCCCGCTCGACCCCGCCGACGCGCCCTTCATCGAGGCGCAGTGCGGCGCGTGGGACGTGGCGCGGATGTTGCGCGTCGTCCCCTACCCCTACCCGCCGGGCATGGCCGCCGACTACATCCGCCGCATGCGCGCGCCCGAAGCGACCGAGCGCGCCTTCGCGCTGGATGCGACCGTCTCCGGCGGCGAGCCGATCCTCGGCGCGCTGACGCTGAAGCCCGTGCAGGGCGGCGTGCGGCTCGGCTACTGGTTGGGCCGCCCGTGGTGGGGCTTGGGCTACATGAGCGAGGCGGTGAGCGCGGCGCTCGACGCGGCCTTCGCCGAACCCGGCGTCGAGACCGCGGAGGCGGGCGTGTTCTCCGACAACCCCGCCTCGCGGCGGCTGCTGGAGCGGCTCGGCTTCGTCTTCGAGACCGTCGAGGACGTCTGGAACCTCGCGCGCGGCGAGGCCGCTCCCTATCATCTCGGGACGCTGACCCGCGATGCGTGGCGCGACCGGGCCGCGGCGCGCTTCGCGGAGGCCGAGCGATGAAGTTCCTCGATCTCGCCAAGGTCTACATCCGTTCCGGCGCGGGCGGCCCCGGCTGCGTCAGCTTCCGGCGCGAGAAGTTCATCGAGTTCGGCGGACCCGACGGCGGCGACGGCGGGCGGGGGGGCGACGTCTGGGCCGAGGCCGTGCAGGGCCTCAACACGCTGATCGACTTTCGCTACCAGCAGCATTTCAAGGCGAAGAACGGCCAGCACGGCATGGGCCGCCAGCGCACCGGCAAGGATGGCGAGAGCGTCGTCCTGCGCGTGCCCGTCGGCACCGAAATCCTCGATGAAGACGGCGAGACGCTGATCGCCGATCTGACCGAGGAGGGGCAGAAGGTGCTGCTCGCCAGGGGCGGCAATGGCGGCTTCGGCAATCTGCACTTCAAGAGTTCGACCAACCAGGCGCCGCGCCGGGCCAATTCCGGCCAGCCCGCCATCGAGCGCACGATCTGGCTGCGGCTGAAGCTGATCGCCGACGCAGGCCTCGTGGGGCTGCCGAACGCCGGCAAGTCCACTTTTCTCTCGGCGGTGTCGAACGCGCGGCCCAAGATCGCCGACTATCCCTTCACCACACTGACGCCCAATCTGGGCGTCGCGGCGGTGGACGAGGCGGAGTTGGTGATCGCCGACATTCCGGGCCTGATCGAGGGCGCGCATGAGGGGCGGGGCCTCGGCGACCAGTTCCTCGCCCATGTCGAGCGCTGCGGGGCGCTGCTGCATCTGGTGGACGCGACCTCGGAGGATGTCGCCGCGGACTGGGCGACCATCGTCGAGGAGCTGGAGGCCTACGGCGCCGGGCTCGCCGACAAGCCGCGCATCACCGCACTGAGCAAGATCGACGCGCTGGACGCCGAGACGCTGGCTTCGAGACGCGCGGCGCTGGAGGCGGCGGGCGCGCCGCAGGTGCGGGCGCTGTCGTCGGCCTCGGGCTGGGGCGTGCGCGAGGCGCTGCGGGCGTTGCGGGCGCTGGCGCGGCGTGAGACGCTCGCGCCCGATCTCGATGAGGACGGCGCGCAGGAGGGCGCGACATGGACGCCGTGACGCTTGAGGCCGCCGCCGCGCGGTCCGAACTGCGCCCCGATTTGCGTGCGGCGAAGCGGCTCGTCGTCAAGATCGGCTCGGCGCTGCTGGTCGACGCGGCGGGGCTGCGCCGCGGCTGGCTCGACGGGCTCGCCGCCGACATCGCGGAGCTGCGCGCCGGCGGGGCGGAAGTGCTGGTCGTCTCCTCCGGCGCCATCGCGCTGGGGCGTCGGGTGCTCGGCCTGCCCAAAGGCGCTCTGCCGCTCGAGCAGGCGCAGGCCGCGGCCGCCGTCGGCCAGATCGAACTCGCGCAGGCCTATGTCGCCGCCCTCGCCCCGCACGGCATCCAGGCCGCGCAAGTTCTGCTGACCCTCGCGGACACGCAGGACCGCCGTCGCTACCTCAACGCGCGCGCCACCCTCAAGACGCTGACAGGCCTCGGCGCCGTCCCCGTGATCAACGAGAACGACACCACGGCGACCGACGAGATCCGCTATGGCGACAACGACCGCCTCGCCGCCCGCGTGGCGCTGATGGCGGGCGCCGACATGCTGGCGCTGCTGTCCGACATAGACGGGCTCTACACCGGCGACCCGCGCCACGACCCGCACGCGCGCCATCTGCCGCTCGTGCCCGAGATCACGCCCGAGATCGAGGCGATGGCGGGCGCAGCCGGCGAAGGGGCAAAGGGCGGCATGGTCACCAAGCTGATGGCCGCCAAGACCGCGATGCGCGGCGGCTGCACGCTGGCCATCGCCAAGGGCGCGGTGGACAGGCCGCTGTCGGCGCTGGCCGATGGCGGGCGCTGCACATGGTTTCCGGCCTCGGAGACCCCCGCCGCGGCGCGCAAGCAATGGATCGCCGCGATGAAACCCGCGGGGACGCTGGTGGTGGATGCGGGCGCTGCGCAGGCGCTGCGCCGCGGCGCGTCGCTTCTGCCGGCCGGGCTGCGGCGGGTCGAGGGCGTCTTCGAGCGCGGCGACCCGGTGAGCGTTTCGACCGAGGACGGCGCGGCGTTGGGCGCCGCCCTCTCGGGCTACAATTCCGACGAGGCGGCGCGGATCGCGGGTTTGCGTTCGGGCGAGATCGAGGCCGCGCTCGGCCACCCGGGGCGGGCGGCGGTCGCGCATCGCGACGACATGGTGCTGTGGGGATGAGCATGGACGGTGAGACCATGGATGCGCGCACCCTGATGCGCGATCTCGGCGCGCGGGCGCGGGCGGCGTCGGCGGTTCTCGCGACCGCGACGCCCGAAGCCAAGCGCGCGGCCATCGAAGCCGCCGCCGATGCAGTTGCGGCGCGCGAGACCGACATCCTCGCCGCCAATGCGCGCGACCTCGCCACAGCCGACGCGCGCGGCCTGTCGGGCGCGATGCGCGACCGGCTGCTGCTGACGCCCGAGCGGCTGCGGGGCGTAGCCGAAGCGCTGCGCGCCATCGCCGCGCAGGACGATCCGGTCGGGCAGGTGATCGACGCGTGGGAGCGGCCCTCGGGTCTGCGCATCCGCCGCGTGCGCACGCCGCTCGGGGTGATCGGGGTGATCTACGAGAGCCGGCCCAACGTGACCGCCGACGCCGGCGCGCTCTGCCTCAAGGCGGGCAACGCGGTAATCCTGCGCGGCGGCTCTGAGAGCGCGCAGTCGTCGGCGGCGCTGCATGGCGCGCTCTGCGCGGGGCTGCGCGCAGCCGGTCTGCCGGAAGATGCGATCCAGCTCGTCCCCACAACCGACCGCGCGGCGGTGGGCGCGATGCTCGCCGACATGGCCGAGTTCATCGACGTGATCGTGCCGCGCGGCGGCAAGAGTCTGGTGGCGCGCGTGCAGGCCGAGGCGCGCGTGCCGGTCTTCGCCCATCTCGAAGGGGTCTGCCACGTCTATCTCGACGCCGCCGCCGACCCCGCCAAGGCGCGGGCCATAGCGCTCAACGCCAAGATCCGGCGCACCGGCATCTGCGGCGCGGCGGAATGCCTGCTGATCGACCGGGCGGCGCTCGAGACTGGCCGCCGCGCGCTCGGCGATCTGCTCGACGCGGGCGTGGAGGTGCGGGGCGATGCGGAATGCCGCGCGCTCGACCCGCGCGTGGTTTCCGCCGCGGCCGACGATTACGGTAGGGAGTTTCTCGACCGGATCATCGCGGCGCGTGTGGTGGACGGCGTCGGCGGCGCGATCGCGCATATCCGCCGCCACGGCTCGAGCCACACCGAGAGCATCGTCACCGAGGACGACCGCGCGGCGGCGCGCTTCTTCGCCGAGCTCGACAGCGCGATCCTGATGCGCAACGCCTCGACCCAGTTCGCGGATGGCGGCGAGTTCGGCATGGGGGCGGAAATCGGCATCGCCACGGGCAAGATGCACGCCCGCGGACCGGTGGGCGCGGTCCAGCTGACGACCTTCAAGTATCTCGTCGAGGCCGACTGCGCGCTGAGGCCCTGACGGACCTCGGCGCCTCAGCGGCCCCAGTCGCGCACCGGGCCGCAATCCATGTGCACGAAGTTCGAGCGCGAGTATTTCCCTACCCCGCCCGCCTTAAGGCTGAGCGCCGCCCCGGAAATCTGGCGCACGCTGCGGCCCTCCAGGTGCAGATCGGCGGCCATGCCCTTGATGTGGTAAGAGTTCGACGCGACGCCGCGGCTGTTCTGCCGCAGGGCGGCGTTGGTTTGGGGCGTGCGATAGCCGGAATACACCGTGAAGGGCTCCGACGTGTCGAGGCGCTTGTGCGCGGCGGAAATGATGTCGATCAGCCCCGGATCGATGGCCTTGACCCGGTCGACCCGCCAGTCGCGCATCAGATGGCTGATTTCGGACATCACTTCGGGCACATAGGCCCCTTCGATCCAGTAGACCGAACTCACCTTGTCGCCCGTGCGGGGATTGACGAGGCGGATCATTCGAATGTCGCCGGCCCCTGTGAGGACCGCCGGAGCGGCAAGCGCATGCGCCGCGGGAGCAAGGGCGAAAGCGGCGCCCAGTCCGGCCAACAGGCCGCGCCGCGAGATCGTCGCGGTTGGATTTGTCGTCACTGTCACTCGTCCTTTTATTCACCGCGCGGCTGTTTCCGCCGCTGCGGCGCAATCCTTATGGATCGCTGTTGAACGTGTCACATCAGCGCGATCACGCGCAAGTTGTCTTTCTGCAGCGCGTCATCGCCGGCTCGCATCGCATCAGGCGCCGAAAGTTTAAGCCGCGCAGTGAAACGTTTCGCCAAGCTGCGGCGAAATTCCCACGCAGGGTCGAAATCACTTGCCAGGAAGACGATTTCGATTTGCGATCGCTCTGACCGTCCGAAGATGGAGAGGGCGCGAGTCGTTTTGTTGCCGGAGAGACGCGATGTATCGCGAGGACCACATGTCACGTAATCGTGTTCGAGCGTGGCTCCGCGGCGGTTTGGTTGCATTGACGCTCTGCATCGCCTGCGGCGCAGGCGCGCCGCCGGCATTGGCGTCGACTGGCGCGCTGGCGCAGGCGCTCGCCGTCCGGCTCGAGGGCGCGTCCGGCCCGGAGGCCCGGTTCTACGCGGCGCGCGACCATGCGCCGCTCTGGCTCGACGGCGACGGCGCGGCGGCCGATGCGTTTCTCGCCGCGCTCGAAGGCGCCGATGCGCACGCCTTGCCGGTCGCGCGCCATGCGCCCGATGCGCTGCGCCGCGCCCGCGAGGCCGCAGCAGCCCCCGCAGCGACGCCGGCGGAGCGCGCGCAGGCGGAGCTCGCCTTCGCGCGCGCCTATCTCGCCTATGCGACCGACCTCTCGGCAGGCGTCGTCGATCCGCGCAGCGTGGCCGCGGAAATCCGCCGCGCCGCCCCGCGCCGCGACCCGCTGCGCCTTCTGGAAGCGGCGGCGCAGGCGGCGGACATGCCGGCGCATCTCGCAGGGCTGGCCCCGACCGATCCGGATTACGCGCGTCTCCTGGCGCTCTACGCCGAGCTCCGCGACGCCGCCCGCGGCGGAGCGTGGGGCGCGCCGATCCCGCCCGGCCGCACGCTGCGCCCCGGCGACCGCGACCCTCGGACGCCCGCGCTGCGCGCGCGGCTCGAGCGCCTCGGCGATCTGCCCGCGGGGGGGGGCGTCGCCGACCCCGACCGCTACGACGCCGACCTCGCCGAAGCGCTGCGGCGGTTTCAAAGGCGTCACGGCCTCGACGCGGACGCGGCGATGGGGCCGCTGACGCGCGCCGCGCTGAACGCCGGGCCCGCCGAGCGCGCGGCCCAGGTCGCGGTCAACCTCGAACGCATTCGCTGGATGAACTTCGACCTCGGCGCGCGGCGCATCGAGGTCAATCAGGCCGCGTTCACGGTCCGCCTGATCGACAGCGACCGGGCGCTGTTCGAGGAGCGCGTCGTGGTCGGCACGCAGCGGGACCAGACGCCGGAGTTCTCCGACGAGATGGAGTACATGGTGCTCAACCCGTCATGGCATGTTCCCGAGAGCATCGCCGTGGACGAAATCCTGCCGCTTCTGCAACGCGACCCGGGCTATCTGGCCGCGCGCAACATGAAGCTGACCCGGGTGGACGGACAGCCGGGGCCGGAAGACCCCGCCAGCCACGATTTCACCAATTACAGCGCGGCGAACTTCCCCTACCGCATCCGCCAGCGGCCCGATGCGGGGAACGCGCTCGGGAAGGTGAAGTTCATGTTCCCCAACGATTACGCGATCTATCTGCACGACACGCCCTCCAAGCGCCTGTTCGATCGCGACACGCGCGCCTTCAGCCATGGCTGCGTGCGGGTGCGCGACCCGCTGCGGCTGGCGGAGCTCCTGCTCGCGCCGCAGATGGAGGATCCGTCGCGCTTCATCCAGCGCGTTCTGAGCGCCGGAGCGGAGCGCTACGTCACGCTGGACGCGCATGTCCCCGTGCATCTGCTCTACCGCACCGTCACCTTCGACGCAGCCGGGACGCCCGAGTTCCGCGCCGACGTCTACGGGCGCGACGCAAGGGCGTCGCAGGCGCTGCGTAAGGCGGGCGTCGCGCTTCCGGACCTCTGATCGCCGCTTGGCGCTCGCGAGGGGGGCTTCTATAACGAAGCTTCCCGAAGCGGAGACTGCGCGACATGGCCTTCAGCATCGCCGAAATCGCCGCGAGCCTGCAGGCGACGGCGGAAGGCGACACGGCTCTGCGCGTCGTTCGTCCGGCCCATCCCGCCGAAGCCGGCCCCGACGACCTCGCCCTCGCGATGGACGACGCCCATGTCGCGCTGCTCGGCGCAGGCGCCGCGCGCGCGGCGGTGCTGCGCGAGGGGACGGACTGGCGCGCGCTCGGGCTCGGCGCCGCGATCCTCGTCGCGCGCCCGCGCTACGCGCTCGCCGGCCTCACCCAGAGCTTCGCGCCGCCGCGCGCCGCGCCGCCCGGCGTCCACCCGCTCGCCTGCGTCGATCCTTCGGCGCAGATCGAGGCCGGCGCCGCCATAGGGCCTTTCTGCGCCGTCGGCGCCGGCGCGCGGATCGGGGCGGGCTGCGTGCTGCTCTCGCATGTCGCCGTCGGGGCCGGCGTCGTGATCGGGCCGGACGGGCTGATCCATCCCGGCGCGCGGATCGGGGCCGGGGTGCGCATCGGCGCGCGCGTCATCGTCCAGCCCAACGCCGTGATCGGTTCGGACGGCTTCTCCTTCGTCACGCCCTCCCCCGGCTCGGTCGAGAGCGTCGCGGCGACCGGCCGCGTCGCCGAGGACGCCCGCAACATGCGGCTCGCGCGCATCCACTCGCTGGGCGGCGTCGAGATCGGCGACGATGTCGAGATCGGCGCGGGAACCACGGTCGACGCCGGCACCGTCTCTCCGACGCGCATCGGGTCGGGGACCAAGATCGACAACCTCGCCCAGATCGGCCACAACGTGCGCATCGGCTCCAACTGCCTGATCTGCGCGCAGGTGGGGGTCGCCGGCAGCGCGCGGATCGGCGACCGCGTCGTGCTGGGCGGGCAGTCGGGCGTCGCCGATCACGTCGCGGTCGGCTCGGACGTGGTCGCCGGCGCGCGGTCGGGGATCGCCGGCGACGTCGCCGACCGCTCCGTGGTGCTCGGCGCGCCGGCGCTGCCGCGCGCGGAGGCGCTCGCCATCGTTCTGGAGACCCGCCGCCTGCCGCGCCTCGCCCGCACGGTCGCCGAGCTCAAGAAACGGCTTTCCGCCGCCGAACCGAAGGGCTAGAAGCCGCGCAAGCGCATCGAGGGGCCGCAATGACCGACGACATCGCCAGCAAGATCATCGCGATCATCGCAGAGCAGGCCATGCTCGACCCGGCCGAAGTGAAGCTCGACTCGACCCCCGACGACCTCGGTCTCGACAGCCTGGGCCTCGTCGAGATCGTCTTCGCCATCGAGGAGGTCTTCGACATCTCGGTGCCGTTCAACGCCAACGATCCGACGAAATCGGAGTTCGACATCTCGACGGTCGGCGCAACGATCGAGGCTGTCAGGCGGCTCGTCGCCGATCAGGGCTGAGGGCGGTGCGCAGGGTCGCGGTCACCGGGCTCGGCGTCGTCTCGGCGCTGGGGCTGACGCGCGCGGCGCATTTCGAGGGTCTGCGGGAAGGGCGCTGCGGGATCGCGGAGCTTGCGATCCCCGACCTCGACCGGCTTCAGGTGCGCATCGGCGCCGCGCAGCCCGGCTTCGTTTCGGAAGAACGGTTCACCCGCGCCGAGATCGGGCTCTACGACCGCACGACCCAGTTCGCGCTGACGGCGGCGCGCGAGGCGATGGCGCAGTCGGGCCTCGCGGTCGATGCGGAGCTGGCCGAGCGCGTCGGCGTGGTGATCGGCACGGCGCTCAACGGCATGGAGACGGTGGACGACAGCTATCGCGCGGTCTTCGCCGAGGGCAAGAACCGCGTCCACCCGTTCGTGGTGCCGCGACTGATGAGCAGCGCCGGGGCCAGCCATATCAGCATGGCCTTCGGGCTGAAGGGGCCGGCCTACACGGTCAGCACCGCGTGCTCGTCGGCCAATCACGCCATCGGGCAGGCCTTCCATCTCGTGCGCTCGGGCGCGCTCGAGGCTGCGGTGGCGGGGGGCGCGGAGGCGCCGCTCACCTTCGGGGTCATGAAGGCGTGGGAAGGTCTGCGGGTGCTGTCGCGCGACGCCTGCCGGCCCTTCTCGCGCGACCGCTCCGGCATGGTGCAGGGCGAGGGCGCGGCGGTCGTGGTGCTGGAGGAGTTCGAGCGCGCGCGGGCGCGCGGCGCGGATATCCTCGGCGAGATCGCGGGCTTCGGGATGACGGCGGATGCGGGCGACATCGTGCAGCCGTCGGTCGACGGGGCGGCGCGGGCGATCCGCGCGGCGCTCGCGGATGCGCGGATGGCCCCTGACGACGTGGATTACGTCAACGCCCATGGCACGGCGACCATGGCGAACGACCGCTCGGAATGCGCGGCGATCCGCGCGGCGCTGGGCGCTGCGGCGGAGACGGTCTCGGTCTCCTCGACCAAGTCGATGCACGGCCATTGCATCGGCGGCGCCGGCGCGGTGGAGCTCGCGGCGGCGTTGATGGCGCTGGCCGAGGGCGTCGTGCCGCCGACGATCGGCCACACCGAGGCCGATCCGGAGTGCGATCTGGACGTCACGCCCAACGTGGCGCGCGAGCGGTCGGTCGCCGCGGCGCTGTCGAATTCCTTCGCTTTCGGGGGGCTGAACGCGGTGCTCGCGTTGCGGCGGGTGTGAGGGCGCGGCCTGCGCGCCCCGCCGCATCGTCCGTCACTTCAGCGCGTCGAAGGCCCGGGTGAACCCTGCGAGCGAGATGTCCACGCTCACTTCGCGCGCCTCGCCGCCGTCGAGCCCCGCATAGCTGAGCCGCGCCCGCGCCCCGCGCCGAAAGGCGTTCAGAAGGTCCGACCGCAAGGGAGCGCGCACGACGCAGCCGTTCTGCTGGCACAGGAAGAATGGGCTCGCCTGGACTTCGCCGCCGTCGATCTGCAGGCGCAGGCCGGGCTGGAGGAGCACTCCGAGCGGCGTGAGGATGTTGGCCACCGCCTCGATCCTCTGCCCGTCGACCGTCTGCGGCTGGGCGAGCCGCTCGATCTGCATGTTGAGCGCCGACTCGCCGGCGGAGGTCTTGCCCACCTGCTCCATCACGCAGGGCGCGCCGGAGGGCGCGCACAGCTTGGTCCAATCTCCGATCGCCTCTCGGGTGACCTCCTGCGCCGAAGCGGCGGCGAGGGCGGCGGCGCCGGCGAGCGCGGCGATGAACAGGGTGGGGAACGACTTCGTCACAGCGTCCTCGCGCAAGTGATGGCGGGCCTTGGCGCCCGAATGGCGTGGCGACAGGCATGGCTCCGGCGTGCGGCGAATGCAAGGCGCCCGACGCCGCGCCCTCAAACGTCGAAAGGACGCCGCGATGGACGCCCTTTCGCATCAGATCCCTGTCGGACTGGCCGATCGATTTTGCGCGACGCTAGGCCCGGCGGGGCGAAGGGTCAAGCGAGGCGTGGTCGGGGCGCTGGACGGCCTCGCCCGAGCCCGCGGCCGCGATCGGCGGGCGGTTGGCGCGAAAAAAAGCCGCGCCCGAGGGCGCGGCCAGTTCGACAGGGAGGAGACGCCCGAAAACAAAAGGAAATTTGTCCCGGACGCAGATTGAAGATAATGGTGAATCGTAAAATAAGAGTGATTTTCCACGGGGGCTGAGGCGGGAATGTCGGAAATCTTCCTCGGGGGCGGCGGCGCCGACAGCCGCAGCCCCCAGACGCTGCGGCTCGACCGCGCGAATCGCCACGGTCTGATCACCGGCGCCACCGGCACCGGCAAGACCGTGACGCTGCAGATCCTCGCCGAAGGCTTCTCCGCCGCGGGCGTTCCGGTCTTCATGGCCGATGTGAAGGGCGACCTCTCGGGCCTCGTCCAGCCGGGCGCGGCGAACGAGAAGCTGCGCGCGCGCGCCGAGACGATCGGGCTCGCGGACTACGCCCCGGCGGCGTTTCCGACGGTGTTCTGGGACGTCGCCGGCGCGCAGGGCCACCCGGTGCGGACGACCGTCAGCGAGATGGGGCCGCTGATGCTGGCCCGGCTGCTGGATCTCAGCGAGGCGCAGGAGGGCGTGCTGACCATCGCCTTCCGTCTGGCCGACGAGGAAGGGCTGCCGCTGCTCGACCTCAAGGACCTTCAGGCGATGCTGACGCTCGTCGGCGAACAGGCGCAGGCGCTGTCGCTGCGCTATGGCAACGTCTCGCGCGCCTCGGTAGGGGCGATCCAGCGGCGGCTGCTGGTGCTGGAGAGCCAGGGAGGCGCGGCGCTGTTCGGCGAGCCGGCGCTGGCGCTGACGGACATCATCGCGACCGAACCCGACGGGCGTGGGCGGATCAACATCCTCGCCGCCGACCAGCTGATGCGCCAGCCGCGCCTCTACGCCACGCTGCTTCTGTGGCTTCTGTCGGAGCTCTTCGAGACGCTGCCGGAAGTCGGCGACCCGGAGAAGCCGGTGATCGCGTTCTTCTTCGACGAGGCGCATCTGCTGTTCGACGGCGCGCCCAAGGCGCTGGTGGACAAGGTTGAGCAGGTGGCGCGGCTGATCCGCTCCAAGGGCGTCGGCGTCTATTTCGTCACCCAGAACCCCGCCGACATTCCCGACGACATTCTCGGCCAGCTCGGCATGCGGGTCCAGCACGCGCTGCGCGCCTACACCCCGCGCGACCGCAAGGCGCTGCGGGCGGCGGCGGAGACTTTCCGGCCCAACCCCGCCTTCGACGCCGAAGCCGCGATCCCCGAACTCGGAACCGGGGAGGCGCTCGTCTCCACGCTCGACGCCAAGGGCGCGCCGAGCATCGTGGAGAGGACGCTGATCCGTCCGCCCGCCTCGACGCTCGGCCCCGCCGAGCCGGCGGCGCGCGCCGCCGCCTTCCGCGCCTCGCCGGTGGCCGGGAAATACGACGCGGCCATCGATCGCGAGAGCGCGCACGAGATGCTCGCCGCGCGCGCCGCCGCCGCCGCCGAGGGGGCAGGCGCCGCGCCCGCCGAGGCCGATCCGTTCGAGCGATGGAACGCCGAGAGCGGGGCCGAGCCGTTCAGCCAGGGCCGCCGCTACCGCCCCGGCGTCCCAGCGCCGAAGCCTGCGCGCGCGCCGGCTTCGGCGCGCCGATCCGACAGCGCCGGCGAGGCCTTCGCCAAGAGCCTCGCGCGCACGCTCGGCTCGTCGGCGGGCCGCGCGCTGGTGCGCGGCGTGCTCGGCGGGCTGTTCAAGGGGCGGTGAGGGGCGGGGCGACCTCCTCGAACCAGTCGAGCGCCATGCCCGCCCAGCCCTCGGGCGTGCGGTGCCCCTCGTCGAAAAGGGCGAGCCCCAGCGCGGCGCCCGGCGCGCAGCTTGTCCAGAAACGGCGCAGGAACGGCCCCCGCCCGTCATGCAGATCCGGCGCGTCGGCGGCGCAGCCATTGGCGGCGCGCAGCAGCGCCAGTCCGTCGAACAGATCGCCCTGAACGAGACGCCCGTCGGCGACCGCGCGCCCCTCCATCGGCACGATCTCGTCGCGCCATCCATGCGCGTGCAGCAGCCGCACGGGTCCCGCGCAGCGCACGGGCAGGGGCCGCCAGAGAAGCCCCGCGATCGGCGCGAAGGCCGCCGCCGATTCGGGCGCGTCGCAGGCCAGCCGCCAGACCATCATCCCGCCGCCCGAAAAGCCCGCAGCCAGCACCCGCCCGCGCGGAACCGCGAACCGCGCCGAGGCGTCGTCGAGCACTGCGCGCAGAAAGGCCACGTCGTCGCGGCGGCCGGGCTCCGCGACGGCGTTCCACGCGCCTCCGGCATCACCGTCGCGCCGTGGCGCGCCCTGCGGCGCGACCACCGCATAGCCCCGCGCCAGCGCCGGCTCGACGATGCGCGCGACCCCGAGCATGCCCTCGGCGGTCCCGCCCCAGCCATGCAGGAACAGCAGCACGCCCTGCGGCGGGCGATCCGGCGGCATCAGCGCGCGATAGGCGCCTGCGGGAAGCTGGCAGGGCTCAGGCTCAGGACAAGCCGACGCCGCGAGGGGGGAGAGAATGGCGGCGAGACCGCCGGCGAGGATGAGCGCGAGAGAGACGGCGCGAGCCATGATGCGACTTTCCAGATGACGACGCGCGGCGGAGCATGGCGCGGTCGTCTGGTTCCGGAAAGGCGTTTCGCGCAGTCGGGTGAATCAAGCCGCCTCGGCGTCCTCCGGCTCGTCCTCGGCCGGAGCGCTGCGCACCAGCGCCCGCACCAGATCGGCCATGTCGAGCGCGCCGACTTCCGCGCCCTCGCGCTCCACGCGGTAGATGCGGTGGGTGTCGCCGCCCGATAGCGCGATCACGTCCTCCAGCGTCGCGTCGTGATCGACCGGCTGGGCTTCGGTCGGGTCGATCTCGCCGGGCGCGCGCATCACCGAGCGCACGCGCAGCACGCGGGCGCGGTTGATGTCGGAGATGAAGTTGACGACGTAGGGATCGTTCGGCTTCAGGAGGATGCGCTGCGGCTCGCCCTGCTGGACGATCCGGCCATCCTTCAGGATCGCCAGATGATCGGCGAGCTTGAGCGCCTCGTCGAGATCGTGGGTGATGAACACGATCGTCTTGCCGAGCTCGCGCTGGATGTCGAGCAGCAGGTCCTGCATGTCGGTGCGGATCAGCGGGTCGAGCGCGGAGAACGCCTCGTCCATCAGCATGATCTCGGCGTTCGAGGTCAGCGCGCGCGCCAGCCCGACGCGCTGCTGCATCCCGCCCGAAAGCTCGTGCGGATGCTGGTTCTCATGGCCCGCGAGCCCCACGCGCTCCAGCCATTTGCGCGCCTCCGCCTCCTGCTCGGGGCGCGGCGCGCCGCGCACGGCGAGCGGAGTGGCGGCGTTCTCCAGCACGGTGCGATGCGGCATCAGCGCGAATTTCTGGAACACCATCGACATCTTCTCGCGCCGCAGCTGGCGCAGTTGCGTCGGGCCGTAGCCGAGCACGTCCTCGCCGTCGATTTCGATCTCGCCGGAGGTCGGCTCGATCAGGCGGTTGAGATGGCGGATCAGTGTGGACTTGCCCGAGCCCGACAGTCCCATGATCACGGTGATCTCGCCGGCGCGCATCTTCACGTTGACGTTCTGAAGACCCAGCACATGGCCCTGCTCGGCGAGCAGCTCCGCCTTGCCCATGCCGGCGCGCACATGCTCCATGGCGGCCTGCGGGTTCGGGCCGAAGATCTTGTGGAGCTTGCGGATCGCGATCTTGACCGGCCCGCGCTCGCGCCGCCAGGCGGCGACTGCGGCGCGCGGCGCCTCCTGCGTCTGCGTCCTCTGGTTCATGATCTGGTTCATGCAGGTCCGCTCCCTCAGCCGCGATGGGCTGCGTTGATGCGCGCCAGCGCCGTCTTCGTCACGCGGTCGAGCAGGATGGCGAGGATCACGATGCCGAGCCCGGCCACCAGCCCGACGCCGAGTTCGAGATTGCGGATGCCGCGCAACACCAGCACGCCGAGACCGGGCGCCGAGACCAGCGAGGCGATGACCACCATCGCGAGGCTCATCATGATGGTCTGGTTGACGCCCGCCATGATGTTGGGCAGCGCCAGCGGGATCTGCACGCCGTAAAGCTTCTGCCGGTCGGTCATGCCGAAGGCGTCCGCCGCCTCGATCACGTCCTCGTCCACCAGCCGGATGCCGAGATCGGTCAGCCGGATCACCGGCACGATGGCGTAGAGGATGATCGCGATGCCGTAGAGCTTCGGCTCGGTCACGCTGAACAGGAAGATCAGCGGGATCAGATAGACGAAGGGCGGCAGCGTCTGGAGCATGTCCAGCACCGGGATCATCCCGCGCCGCAGCCCGTCATTGCGCGACATGGCGATGCCGATCGGCACGCCCAGCGCCACGCAGATCGCTGCGCAGACGAAGATGATCGCCAGCGTCTGCATCGCGTAGTCGTAATGGTCGATGAAGGCGAGCCCGAGCATCGAGGCTGCGACCAGCGCCACCACCTGCAGCGACCGCGCCGCGCCCCAGGCGACTGCGAGCAGCAGCGGGATCATGATCCACCACGGAACCGCCTCGACCCCGGCCAGCGCGTTGCGCAGCATCCAGCTCAGCGGCTGGGTCAGCGGGTCGAGGCCATAGCTGAGAACGTCCTTGATCGACAGGAATCCGTTCTCCAACCCCTTGGTCAGGTCCCGCGCCTGCGGGATGGCCGGACAGGCCTTGTGCAGCGCGTCGAGCGAAGGGAAGGGCGCGTCCCAGAGCGAGACTTGCGCGTCGGCGTTCTGGCCTCTCGCGCGGGCGACCAGATCGGCCATCGACAGCGGCCCCCCGCCGCCGGCCCCCGCATCGCACCACTCGCGCAGGCCGAGGCTGTCGAACACGCCGCTGTAAGCCGTCATCGGTCGGTCGCTCCAAGTCGGGAATGCGCAGGGCCGCCGGATCGCGGGCGGCCCTGCGGAACGTCAGGCGCTGCGGTTCAGAGCAGATTGGCGAGGCGCGCGCGCGCGTCGTCGTTGAGCCAGGCGCCCCAGACGTCAGGCATGGTGGTCAGGAAATGCGCCGCGGCTTCGTCGGCGTTGGCGTTGTTCTCGTCCATCCAGGCCAGGAGCCCGTTCATGTCGTCGGTCGCGAAGGTCATTTTCGCCAGCATCTCCGCCACTTCGGGCTCGCGGCTCTGGAAATCGGCGGTGACCGAAGTCAGCACCGCGGCGGGCGGGAAGTCCGACACCTTGGGGTCAGGGGCGTCCTGGTTGCCGTTGGCGAGGTGGATCGCCTCGTCCACCGGGCCGAGTTCAACCTTGACCATGTCGTATTTGCCGAGGAGCGAGGTCGGGGCCCAGTAATAGCCGAACCACGGCTCGCGCTTCTCGTAGGCCGACGCCATCGAGGTGGCGAGCGTCTCGCCCGAGCCGTGGTTGAACACTTCGATGCCGCTCGACGGCAGGTCCATCGCCCGGATCAGGTTGTCGCTGACGACGCGACAGCCCCAGCCGTCGGGGCAGTTGTTGAAGCGTCCCCCGACGAGCTCCGGATTGGACATCACGCCTTCGATGGTCGTCAGCTCGGGATGCGCCTCGGCGAGGTAGCTGGGGATCCACCAGCCCTCGACGCCGCCCGGATCGAGCACCGCGCCGAGCCGCACGATGCGGCCTTCGGCCTCCATCCGCGCATACGCGTCGCCGGTGGAGTTGAGCCAGAGCTCGGTCACGATGTCTGGCTCGTTGTTCTCGGCGACCGAAGCGACGGCGGGCACGGTGTCGGACGGCACGACTGCGACCGTGCAGCCATAGCCCTGCTCCATGACGAAGGCGGCGACCGCCGTCACGACCTGAGCCGAGGCCCAGTTCATCTCGGTGATCGAGACCTCCCCGCACTCCGCGAGCGCGGATACCGGGAAGGCGGACGCGGCGAATGCCGCGCCGAGTGCGAACTTGCGCATGTGTCGCTCCATTTTTCGTGCGGAGCCCGGCGCGCGTCATCGGGGCGAGCGCGCAGCACTCACCCAGAGATCCACAATCGACGCGGAATGAACAATGTCCGTCGCGCCGAACCTCTCCACTGTTGGACAGTTATGCACGAGTCCGGATCGATTTTGCAACCCTTTGGGTAAAGTCATTCTATTCTTGTGACGTCGCATTGTGACATGAATAATCAAATCAATATTGAGAATACCAGATTTCATAACAAGATTTGCTGAGGTCATAAAAAAAGTAA
>NZ_DAIQNN010000042.1:0-25844 GCF_036788415.1 Rubrimonas sp.
CGCGAACAGCGCGATGGTCTCGGTCTCGCTCAGGCGCGGGCGCTCGCCGGCGAAGGCGTAGGCGGTCGCGGCGCGGTCGGCGAAGATTTCGGAGGCGAAGCGCACGGGCGGTTCGGCGTCGAACAGCCCGAGCGGCAGTTCGCAATCGCCGCTCTCGCGCATGCGGTAGAACAGATGGGCGCCGCAGCGCGCGCAGAAGCCGCGCTCGGCCCAGTCCGACGAGGCGTAGGTCGCGATGGCGTCCGCGCCGGTCCATGTCATGTCTTCGGCCTTCGCGGCGACCGCGAGGAACGGCCCGCCGCCCCAGCGCCGGCACATGCCGCAATGGCAGGCGTGCATCTCGCCGCCCACGGCGCGGGCGGTGAAGGTCACGGCGCCGCAGAGGCAGCGTCCGGTCGCGGCGGCGTGTCCGTCCATGCCCGTCCTCCGTCCCGCAGCGCCGCCGACAGGTCAGCGCGCGCGCCCCATTAAGGCTTTTCCGCCCCGCATGAGGGGGCCGACAGATGTCCGACGGAAGTCCGACGCATGTCCGACGCATGTCCGACGGAAATCCGACGCCCCGCCATGGTTAACCCGCTCACTCCGCCGCGATCTTCGCCGCCGCCTGCGCGTCGAGCTTCGCCGCGATGGCGTCCGCCGCCTCCCGCCCGTCGCGGATCGCCCAGACCACGAGAGACGCCCCGCGCACGATGTCGCCCGCCGCGTAAACGCCCGGCAGGGAGGTCTCTTTCGTGCGGAAATCGGCCTTCACCGTGCCCCAGCGCGTGACCTCCAGCCCCTCCACGCCCCAGAGCCGCACGATCTCCTCCGGCTCGAAGCCCAGCGCCTTGATCGCCAGATCGCAGGGCGCGGTCGTCTCCGCCCCTGGTATCTCCTCGGGCGCCTGCCGCCCTGTCGCATCCGGCGCCCCAAGCCGCATGTGGCCGACTTTCACCGCGCTCACCCGGCCCTCGCCGAGGAACGCCTTCGGCGCGGAAAGCCAAACGAACTCAACGCCTTCCTCTTCGGCGTTCTGGACCTCGCGCTGGCTGCCGGGCATGTTGGCGCGGTCGCGGCGGTAGAGGCACTTGACCGACTTGGCGCCCTGCCGGACGGCGGTCCGCACGCAGTCCATCGCCGTGTCGCCGCCTCCGATCACCACGACGTCGCGCCCCGCCGCATCCAGCTCGCCCGAGTCGAAGGCGGGGACCGCGTCGCCGAACCCCTTGCGGTTGCTGGCGATCAGATAGTCGAGCGCAGACACGACCCCCTTCAGCCCCGAGCCCGGCCCCCCGATCTCGCGCGCCTTGTAGACGCCGGTGGCGATCAGCACCGCGTCATGCGTCTCGCGCAGCGCCGCGAAGGAATGGTCGCGCCCGATCTCGCAGTCGAGCCGGAAGCTCACGCCGCCGTCCTTGAGCTGCTCAACCCGTTGCATGACAATGTCTTTCTCCAGCTTGAAGCCGGGGATGCCATAGGTCAGCAGCCCGCCCGCGCGGTCGTGGCGGTCGTACACGTCGACCTTGAAGCCCTTGCGCCGCAGCGCGTCCGCCGCCGCCAGCCCCGCCGGACCCGCGCCGATGATCGCAATGGATTCCGGCCGCTCGGCCTTGGGGCGGATCGGCTGCACCCAGCCCTGCTCGAAAGCCGTATCCGTGATGTATTTCTCGATGGCCCCGATGGTCACCGTCCCGTGGCCGGACTGCTCGATCACGCAGGAGCCTTCGCACAGCCGGTCCTGCGGGCAGATGCGCCCGCAGATCTCGGGGAATGTGTTCGTCGCCTGGCTGATCTCATAGGCTTCCTGAAGCCGGCCCTCGGCGGTCAGCTTGAGCCAGTCGGGAATATTGTTGTGCAGCGGGCAATGCGACTGGCAGAACGGGATGCCGCACTGGCTGCACCGGCTGGCCTGCTCGGCGGCCTTGGCGTCGGCGTATTCAGCGTAGATCTCGTGGAAATCCTCGCGTCGGGCCCGCGCCGCGCGCTTTTCCGGCGTCTCGCGCTCAAGCTGCACGAATTTCAGCATTTTCTGCGCCATGCCGCGCCCCTCGGGTTCATCGAAAGCCATTTCGGAACAGGGAATATGCGAAGCCGCAGCGGAATAAAAGGCAATTTTGCTGACCTATATCCGCGTCTCGCGGTCGCGCCGATGAGGTGAGCAAGGTTTCGGCGCCGGTTTATGTCATGCATGCTGACATACTCTCGGCGCAGCGCGTTGAGGCTTTCCCCGCCCCGGCGCTTTATGATCCGCCGCGCGCGCTGATTCGCGCTCAAGCGGAGCACGCTATGACATTGACTCACTTGGTCCTTCTCGCCCTGATCCAGGGGATCGCGGAGTTTCTGCCGATCAGTTCGTCGGCGCATCTGATCCTGCTCCCTGCGCTCACCGGAGCGCCCGATCAGGGCCTGACCATCGACGCCGCCGTCCATGTCGGCACGCTCGCCGCAGTGATGCTCTATTTCCGCGCCGAAGTCGGCCAGCTCTTTCGCGGCGGCTTCGACCTTGCGCGCGGCCGCGCCGGGACCGACGACGCCCGCCTCGTCTGGCTGCTCGCCGTCGCGACGGTCCCCGTCGTGATCTTCGGCGCGATCCTGGCGCTCACCGGGTCCGACGAGGCGCTGCGCTCGGTGAAGGTGATCGCCTGGACCACCATCGTCTTCGGCGTCGCGCTCTGGCTCAGCGACCGCTTCGGCCCGCAGATCAAGGGGCTGGGAGAGCTCCGTCTGCCCGGCGCCGTCGTGATGGGGCTGACGCAGGCCCTCTCCCTGATCCCCGGCGTCTCGCGCTCGGGGATCTCGATGACCACAGCGCGCGCGCTCGGCTTCCGGCGGGTCGAGGCGGCGCGACTGTCGATGCTGATGTCGATCCCAGCCATCATGGCGGTGGGCGCGTGGACGGGCGTGAAGCTCGTCCGGTCCGGCGATCTGGAGCTCGGGCTCGACGCCGCCATCGCCGCGGGGCTCTCCTTCGTCGCGGCGCTGATCACGCTCGTCCTGCTGATGCGGATGGTGCGCAGCTGGACGCTGACGCCCTTCGTGCTCTACCGCCTCGTCCTCGGCGCGATCCTGATGATCTACGCCTACGGCTGAGGCGCGTCGGCCCCGCGGTCGAACTGGCCGCGCGGGCGATAGGCGTAGAGGTAGTCCGGCAGCACCGCCTCCATCGCCGTCGGCGCGATCCCGAGATCGGCGAGTTTCTTCGCCTTGGGGCCGACCACGTTGTCACGTGCGAGCATCTTCACCTGATCGAGCGTCATCGGCGGGGCGATCCCCAGCCGCGCGATCTGTTCGAAGGCGTAGCCTTGGACTTTCGCGATCGGGATCGGGATGTCGACGATCATCCGCTTGCGGCGGATGATCCCGAGCATCAGCTCCATCAGCTCGCGGAAGGTCGCCGCGCGCGGCCCGCCGAGTTCATAGGTTTCGCCGGGCTCGGCGACCCCGGTCAGCGCCTTCTCGACCGCCTGCGCCACATCGCCGACATATACCGGCTGGAATTTCGTCGCGGCCCCGACCACCGGAAGGGCGGGCGACAACCGCGCCATGCCGGCGAAGCGGTTGAAGAACTCGTCCTCGGCGCCGAATACGATCGAGGGTCGCAAGATCACCGCCTTGGGGAAATGCTGAAGCGTCGCACGCTCCCCCGCCGCCTTGGTGCGGGCGTATTCCGCAGGCGATCCCTGATCGGCGCCGATGGCCGAGATCAGAACGAAGCGACCGACGCCGAGGGCCGCGGCGAGCCGCGCGACGCGCTCCGGCCCCAGCGCCTGCACGGCCTTGAAGGTGTTCTTGCCAGCCTGCGCCAGCACGCCGACGCAGTAGACGACCGCATCGGCCCCTTCGACGGCGCGGCGGCAGCTCTCGTCGTCGCGGACATTGGCCTGCATCGGCTCGACCTGGCCGACGACGCCGTATTGGCGGACGAACAGCGCCTCGTTGGGCCGGCGCACGGCGACCCGCACGCGCCAGCCCGCCTGCGCCATGCGCTGGGTGACGTAGCGCCCGACGAAGCCCGAGCCGCCGAAGATCGTCACGATCGGCGCGGCGTCGCTGAACGCCGGTCCCGGCTGCGCTGCGGTCATCTGGTCTCTCCCCTGGCTTGGCGGCTGTCGCGCCGCGCTCGCGCGACAGATAGGCCGACGGCCCGCCCGGCGCCAAGCGACTTAGCCCGCGCCGTCTCCGATCCCGCCGGTCAACTCAGCCGCCAGACCGGAACCGACTTCGCGATGCCCTTCAGCGACAGGGCGGGCAGGGCCTCGAGGCGGAACGCGGGGTCGCCTTTCAACGCGTCGGCGACGCTTTCGCTGACGAGGACGGCGTCGGGCGGCGCAGCGGCGCAGAGGCGGGCGGCGAGATTGACCGCCCCACCCAGAACGGTGAAATCCATCCGGTCGCGCGCGCCCGTGGCGCCCATCACCACATCGCCCGCATTGAGGCCGACGCCGACATGCAGGTTCCATTCGGGATGCGCGGCCAGCACGTCGCGCAGCGCCGCCTGGATCGCGATCGCGCAGGCGGCGGCGTTGCGGATGCGGTCCTCTCCGAGAAACACCGCCACGACTTCGTCGCCGATGAACTTGTCGACGTCGCCGCCATGCGCCGCGATGAGGCGCGCCTGCGTGTCGAGATAGCCGTTGAGCATGTCGACGACCGTCTCGGGGGCGGCGGTCTCGGCGAAGGCGGTGTAGCCGCGGATGTCGGAGAACAGCATCGCAGCCGCCCGACGCTCTCCGCCCAGCTGCACGCCCGAGGCGTCGGCGGCCCCGATGGCCTTCACGGTTTCGCGGCTGACGAACTTCATCAGCTCGAAGCGTTCCGCCAGTTCGCGCGCCATGACGTTCACCCGCTCGGCGAGATCGCCGATCTCGTCGCGCGTCGCGGGCGCCACGCGGACCGAGAAATCGCCGCGCCCGATCCGAGCCGCAGCGGCCGTGATCGCGAGGACCGGCCCGGTCAGCCGCCAGGCGGCGAAACTCGCGGCGATGGTGGCGATCAGCAGGCCGATTAAGGCCCACATGCCGAGGCTGCGGATCATCTCGGCGATCGCCGCGTAGGCCGACGCCTCGGTCAGTTCGGCGATCACGGCCCAGGGAAACGCGTTGGTGGCGGCGTAGGCGGCGAGCACCTGAGCGCCGTCGGCGCGGGCGTAGCTGCGCACCACCGCCGCGCGCGCCGAGCCGCGGGCGATGGCGGCGGCCTCGGCCACGACGGCGCGGCCTTCGAGGCCCGGCGGCGCCGCGCGCAGCACGGCCGCCCCGGAGGCGTCGATAACGGTCAACTCCCCGCGCCGGCCGAGCGGATGGGCGTCGGCCATGCCGGCCAGCGCGGCGAGGTCGATCCGCGCGCTCAGGGTGAGGGCCCGTCCCGACAGCGTCGTTTCCAGAGGAAAGGCGACCGTGGCGATCCAGAGGCCGAGATCGGGCCGCCATTCGGCGACCGGGCGCCCGTCGGCTGCGATGCCCGCGAGCGTCTCCGGCGGCGTGCGCAGCGCCGCGGCGGGGTCGATCCCGGCGGCTGCGATCGGAACGGCGTGCGCCTCGGCGATCGCCATGACCGGCAAGGGAGAGCCATCGACGGTGAGCTGGAGCGCCGCGACGCCGGGGATCTCGCGCACGGCGAGGTTCAGCAGGCCGACCTTCTGGCGCACGTCGAGCGAGGGATCGTCCACCGCGCGGACGACGAGGGCGAGCGGGCGCAGCCAGACGCCCTCGAATGTGGCGTCGATCTGACCGGCGAGCTGGCTCGCCGCCTCGGCGAGCGCGCTGTTGGCGGCGCTCTTCAACTCGTCCTGCGCGATGCGCATCAGGCTCTGGCCGACCGCCAGCAGCGGCGCGATCGAGATCAGCGCGGCGAAGACGAAGAATTTCGCGCGGAGTGGGAAGCGCAGCCCGCCCCGCCGGGTCGGCGCGTTGCGCGTCGCATCGTCGCGCGCGCGCGGCGGCGTCCGCGCTGCCGCCTCCATGTCCATCCGGATCAGTCCGGACTCTGGCCGCGCGCGCGCGCCGCGACGCGGAGGGTCGCCGACGTCGTCCCGCAGGCGAGACCGGAACCGTCGCGGGCCACCGCCTCGACGAGGTAGTCGCCGGGCCTTGCGTAGCCGTGGCGGACCTGAGCGCCCGCGCGCCGCACCGCGTCGCCGAAGCTCCACTCCACCGAGACGCCGTCGCCGTCCGGGTCGGACGCTTCGGCTGCGAAGAGCGCCCAGTCATGCGCGCCGCCGACCGGAACCTCCCTGTCCGGCCCGATGAAGAGCTCCGGCGCGGCGTTGACGCGGACCAGCGCGGCGTCGGATGCGGTCGCGCAGGCGGAGCCGCTGTCGTCGGTCACGTCGAGCCGAACGCCGACCGCTCCGGCCGCGTCGAAGCTGCGCTCGACGCGTGGGCCCTCGAGGACGACGCCGTCGTCGAACGTCCACACCCAGGAGACGATCTCGCCGTCTGGGTCGGCGGCGCCGGAGGCGTCGAAGACGACGCTGTCGCCCGGACAGATCAGCCGGTCGGGGCCGGCCTGCGCGACCGGCGCGGCGTTGACGCGGACGAACAGGCTTTCCTCGCGCCGGCTGGTGACGAGGCCGAGGCCGTCGTCGAGCTGCGCGACGACCGCATGCAGGCCGGGCGCGGCGAAAGCGTGCCGGGCCTCGGGGCCGTCGACCGCAGTTCCGTCGCCGAAGCGCCACGCGACAGTTCCCTCCGGTCCCGCGTCGGCGGTCCAGAGGCGCGTCTCGCCGGGGCAAAGCTGGCCCGGATCGGCGAGGCCCGCCCGGGGCGCGGCGCTCACCGCGACGGTGCGCGCGGCTCGCGCCGCGCTGTTGGCGACGCCGGCGTCGTCGAACACGGTCAGCGCGACTTCGTAGGCGCCGGGCGCGGCGTAGCTATGTTCGACCTGCAGGCCCTCGGCGGTCGCGCCGTCGCCGAACTCCCAGAGGTAGCGCGTCACCCCGCCGTCCGGGTCGGCGGACGCGCCCGCGTCGAATAGCACCGGCGCGCCCGCCGCGGCGCGCTCGGGCGCGTCGAACGCGGCGACAGGGGCGGCGTTGACGAGCACGCGCATGCGGGTCGTCACCGTGGCGCAAGGGCTGTCGTCGTCGGCGAGAACGCTCTCGAGCGCCAGATCGTAGACGCCGGGTTCGGCGTATGCGTGGGTCGCCTCGGCGCCTTCCGCCGTCGCACCGTCGCCGAAGCTCCAGCGATGCGCCCGGCCCTCGACGCCGCCCTCGAGGGCGGCGCGCCAGGTGGCGCTCACGCCCGCCGCCACGCGGCGGGGGCCGTCGACGTCGAGCCTCGGGGCGTCGACGACGACCACGTCGAAGGCGTCGTCGCCGGAGGCGCTGCAGGTCCCGCCGCCGTCGCCGGTGATGGTCAGCGTCACCCGGTAATCGCCGGCGCGCTCGAAGATCTTCACAGGCTGGGCGCCGCTGGCCGTGGTCCCGTCGCCGAAGGCCCATGAGAAGGAGTCGACCGACCCGTCCGCGTCCGTCGAGGCGGAGCCGTCGAAGCGCACCTGCTGATTGGTGCAGATCCGCTCCGGTCCCGCAGCGCGCGCGATCGGCGCTTCGCGCACGACCACGGCGACCCGGTCGGAATGGACGCCGCGCGCAAAGCCCGAATCGTCGCGCACGGAAAGGGTGACTTCGTAGACGCCGGGGCGCTCGTAGACCTTCACCGGGTTGACGAGCGGCGAGCGCGTGCCGTCGCCGAAATCCCATTCGTGGCGCAGCAGGCCGCCGTCCGGATCGCGCGAGGCCGAGCCGTCGAACAGCACCTGATCGCCCGAGCAGACCTCGCGCCCGCCGCCGGCGTCGGCGATCGGGCGGGCGTCGATCACCACGCGCGTGACGTCCACCGCCGTGGCGTTGGGCATGCCCGAGCCGTCGTCCACGCGCAAGGTGACCGGGAAAGCCCCGCTGCGCGGGAAGGTGTGGGTTGCGAGGCGGCCTGCGACCGGCGGCGAACCGTCGCCGAAATCCCACAGATAGGAGAGGCGGTCGCCGTCCGGATCGAAGGAGGCGCCGCCGTCCAGCTCGACCACGAGGGACTCCGTGACGATCTCGGGACCGGCCTCGGCGATGGGGGCTGCGTTGACGCGGATGCGCGCCTCGTCGGACGCCTCGCCGTTGAGCGCGCCGCTGTCGTCGACGACGGTCAGGCGCGCCACCACGACGCCGGGCGCCTCGAAACGGCGCGACACGGCGGCGCCGAACATCGGTTCGGCGCGGTCGCTGAAATCCCAGCGCCAGACCGCGACGCGCCCGTCGGGGTCGAAGCTCGCCCGCCCGTCGAGCGACAGCTCCCCGCCGGGGACCGTGGCGAGGTCGGGTCCGGCGGCGGCGACGGGAGGATGGTTGACGCGCACCAGCGCCTCGTCCACGTCGAAGGCGGCGTCGTGCCCGGTCTCGTCGCGCACGATCAGGGCGACGGCGTAGAGCCCGGGCTCGGCGTAGGAATGGACGACCCGCGGGCCGCGCGCCTCGGCCCCGTCGCCGAAGCGCCACAGCCAGTCCGTCACGCGGCCGTCCGGATCGATCGACCCGGTCCCGTCGAAGGCGACCTCCTGGCCCGGCGCGACGAGTTGGTCGGCCCCGGCGTCGGCGATCGGCGCCGCGTTGATCCGCACGAGGGCCGAGCTCTCGTCCACGTTGAGGGGCGCGCCGCTGTCGTCGCGCACGGTCAGACGGACTTCGTAGTCGCCGGGCTCCGCGTAGGCGCGGCGCACGACGGGCCCCGAGGCGGAGCCGCCGTCGCCGAAGGTCCATTCCCAGGAGGTGATCTCGCCGTCGGGGTCGAAAGAGCCGCGCCCGTCGAAGACCAGTTCGCTCTCGGTGACGTGGCGATCCGGCCCGGCGTCGGCCACGGGCGCGGCGCTCACGACCACCGGAGCCGAGAAGGCGCTCAGCGCGCTTTGCGTGCCGCTGTCGTCGCGCACTTCCAGCGTGACCTGATAGACGCCCGGCGCGCGCCACGCATAGTCGACCAGCGGGCCTTCGCCGACCGAGCCGTCGCCGAAATCCCAGGCGTAGGAGAGGATCTCGCCGTCGGGGTCGACGCTCCCCGAAGCGTCGAAGACCCCGACTTCGCCTACGGCGAGCGGGCGCGGCTGCGGCGGAAAGACCGGTTCGGGCGGCGCGTTGACCACGATGGCGACCGTGTCGGTCGCCGCGCTGTTGGCGACGCCCGCGTCGTCGACGACGCGCAGCGTGGCGACATAGGTTCCCGGCGCGGCGTAGGCGTGCTCGACGGTGGCGCCTGTCGCGGTCGCGCCGTCGCCGAACTCCCAGCTCCAGCCCGTCACCGCGCCGTCCACGTCGTAGCTGGCGCCTCCGGCGAAGCGGATCGTCTCGCCGACCGCGGCGGACCGCGCCTCGCCGGCTTCGGCGATGGGGGGGAAGTTCACCCGCACGTCCCGCTGCGCGACGCCGAAATTGCAGGGGTGGCGCGCGTCGTCCTCGACCCGCAAGGTGGCCCGATAGAAGCCGGGGGCCGCGTAGGCGTGCGACGCGTTCGCTCACTGCGCGCGGGCGCCGTCGCCGAAGCTCCAGAGCCAGCGCGCGATGGGGGCGTCGCTCGGGATCGAGGCGGTTCCGTCGAAGGCGACCGGCTCGCCCGGCGCGACGGTGATCGGCCCCCCCGGCGCGGCGACGGGCGCGGGGCGCACCAGAACCGGCGTCCGCAGCAGCGCCCCGGCGCCGGGGCGGCCGCCGGGCTCCAGAACGCGCAACTCCGCTTGGTAGGTCCCGGGACGGGCGTAGCGGTGGACGGTCACGGGCTCGGCGGCGGCGGCGCCGTCGCCGAAACGCCATTCGAAGATCAGGTCGTTCGCGCCGCGCGAGCGGCTGGCGTCGAAGGCGACCGACGCGCAGTCGGCCAGGGGCGTGGCGACGGCGTCCGCTTCGGGCCGGCGCGGCGCGACGCCGAGCCGGGCCGGCAGGTCGATGGGCGCCGGCGCGCCGGTCTCGTCGAAAATCGCGAAAGTGACGTCGTTTGGCGTCTCGCCGCCGCCCGAGAAGGCCAGCGCCGTCTGGCCCTCTGGCGCGAGGAAGGGCGCCGAGGTCCAGACGTCCTGTCCCGAGGCGGGCAGGCGCATGTCGTCGAACGTCGAGACGATCTCGATCGACCCGTCCGCGGCGTCGAAGCTCTGAAGGGTCATCGGCGCGCCGGCGCGCAGGCTCAGATCGACTTCGGTTCGCGCGCGTCCGCCGGGCCAGCGCAAGGTCGGGCGGTAGGAGAACATGCGGGCGGGGGCGGGCGGTTCGCCGCCCTCGGGGCCGCCGGCGATCTCGATCGCGAAGGCGTTGCCGTCGTCGCCCGCCTCGGCGATCACGTCGAGCCGGAACAGCGCCTGTCCGCCGACGATCTCGCCTTGCGCGGCGGTGAAAGGGGCGAGCGTCGTCCAGCGGTCGTCGGCGGCGGGCTCGACGCCGAAGCGAAGTTCGGCGAGCGTCGCGCCGGGCGCGTCGGGGGCCGCGTCGAGCGGTGCGCGCGGGCCGTCCTCGGCGCGCGTAGGTCGGGGCGCGCCGGTCCAGGCGCCGGCGCCGCCGACCAGCCGGAACGCCGTGATCGTGTCGCCGGCGCGGCGATAGGGCGTGTCGTGCAGCCCGCCCGTATCGGCGTCGAACACGCGCACCCAGAAGCGGCCCTGCGCGTCGGCGGGCACCGAGATGAAAATCTCCTCGCGGTGGTCAACGTCGCCCTCGCGGCTGAGGGCGTCGGGGCCGTAGATCACCGAAAGGGGCGGGGAGGCGGCGCCCTGCGCGTCGGCCTGCAGCTGGAGGGCGTGCGGCGCAAGAGCCAGGACGATCACGAGACCCGCGAGGCGGCGGGAGGCCGGTTTCGGTCGTGGGGTCATTCGAACGTCCGCTCCGTCCTGTTGCCGGCGTAGTCCTCGACTGCGACGTCGATGATCGCGAGCGCGCCGGGCGCCGGCGGCAGCGTGGCGACATAGGCGCCGGCGGCGGGATCGAACCGCAGGAAGCCGCGCCGTTCGACGCCCCCGATCCGCGCGCCGAACGGGGCGGCCTGACGCAGGCCGGTGGCGTCCGACGCCTCGATGCGGATTTCGATCGGCCCGTCGGCGCCTCCGATGCGCGCGATCCGCGCGCGCCCAACGACCGGCGGCTCGCTGTCGCGGATCACCGTGAAGCGGCGCAGGCCGACATTGCCCACCGCGTCCCTCGCGACCAGCTCGACGTCGTTCGGTCCAGGGGCCAGCGGCAAAGCGAGATCGAACCGCCCGCCCGCCGGCCCCGTCGCGAGCGTCTCCGGCGCTCCATTGACCGACAGCGCCTCAGCGTCGCCCGCCGACCCTGACAGCGCGAGGAAGGGCTGAGACGTCGCTGCGGGCGGATCGGCGTCGAAGGCGATGGCCGGGGGAACGGCGTCGCGCAGGGTCTCGAACGACGCCTCGGCCTCGACGGCGCCCGTCGCCGCGATCAGCGCGAGGGTCCAGCCGGCGGGCGCGTCGCCGGCGGGGACGATGAACACGAAGGAGCCGTCCGCGGCGATCTCGGTTTCGACGGCGGTCGCTCCGTCGAGCGCGCGCGCGAGGAGCCGCGCGCCGGGTTCGGCGTCGGTCGCGCCGGCGATGGCGACTTCGTCGGAGGCGCTCAGGATGCGGCCTTCGGCATCGCGCGGCGCATCGGGCGCAAGAGAGATGCGCGCCGCGCGGTCGGGCCGATATGCGACGGTTCGGACGCGCCGGGTGACGTTGCCGGCCTCGTCGACCAGTTCGAGCGTCACCGCGACAGGCCCGGGCGCGAGCGCGATCTCGGTCTCGAAAGTCCCGCTTTCGGTGATCGGCACATAGCGGCCGTCGACGCTGAGGCGCGCCGTGGGCTCCGCCTCGCCGCGCAGCATGACGGTCGCTTCGCGCAGAAGCGCGCCTTCCGCAGGTTCGCGGATCGCGAGGAAGGGCGGGTCGTCGTCGCGCAGAACCGCGAAGGCGCGCGACAGGCTGCGCTCGCCCGGCAGGCCCAGCTGGTCGAGCGCCGAGACCCGCCAGTGATAATCTCCCGGGTCGAGCCCCTCGACCGAATGGGCGGGCGCGGGCAGACCCCATTCGGAGATCCGCATCCGCCCGAAATCGACGTCGGTCGCGATCTCGAGCCAGTAGCCCGCAGCGCCCTCGACGCCGCTCCATTCCAGCGCCACCGTCCGCGCGGCCGAGCGCAGGCCGTCGGCCGGCCCGGCGAGGCGCGGCGCGCGCAGCACGTCCACGCGGGTCGCGGCGCCCGCGCCGACGGGAATGACCGCGCCCTCGTTGCGCCCTAGCTCCACCACCTCGCCCTTGGCTTCGAAGCTCAACGCGGCCGCGTCGTAATTGGCGACGCGCGAGGCGGACCCGTCATGGCCGATCCAGAAATCGCCGGAGACTTCGGCGCGCTCCACCCCGGGGGCTGCGACTTCGAACTGGTCGCGCGCGCTGAGGCCGCCGAGCAGCGCGTAGAAATCGCCCGAGACGAGATTGACCTTGGTCTTGCCCGCGCCGGTGAGCGGGTCGGCCCGCATCGTCTGGATCACGGCGTTGGAGTTGGAGTTCAGGCGCAGCCGGCTCAGATCGCGAAAGGTGACCTGAGCCGTCGAGCCAGACAGGGTGCGCACCTGCTCGAACTCGACGAGCATGTCGCGCAGGATGCGGCCGCTCCAGCGCGGGTCGGCGGGTCGGCGACCCTCGACGTCGCCATGCGCGTCGCTCAACACGGCCTCCGCCGCGCGATCGCGGGCGTCGCGCGACAGGGCCAGCGCGACTTCCGCGCGTTCGGCGGAGCGGGTGGCCTTTTGGGTCGTCGGCGTCCACTCGCCGGCCTTGCGATGCAGCAGCGCGTCGTCGCGCAGCGCGATCGCGTCGCCGATCTCGACCGGGGCGAAAACCTGCGCGCCTTCGGCGTTGGCGGTCTGGATCGCCGCGAGCGAGGCGGAGAGGGCCGCGTCGGCGGCCGCCACCTGCACAGCTGGGACGCGCAGGATCGTCCCGGGGCGCAGCGCCGCCACGCTTTCGAGGCCGCTCAGCTCGAGGATCTGCGGCCAGAGATCGGGGTCCTTGAGATGCCGCTCGGCGATGGCGCGGATCGTGTCGCCGGGTTCGAACCGGACCTGTTCCAGCGGCCCGTCGACGACCGCTGCGGCCGCCCCGAGCGCTGCGATCGCCGCCGCCGCCGCTGCAAACGCTGCCGACCGCAACATTCGGGCTCCATGCTGGCGTTGCTGAAGACCGCCATGAATTAACGATAATGTAATATAAGTTTACGCAATAGGGAAATTATCGTTCGGTCGCACTCTTCCCTGTCGCAGCCGGGGCCTTCGCTGGCGCCCCGCTCAGGGGATCAGGACGATCTTGCCGATATGCGCGCTGCTCTCCATCCGCGCATGCGCGGCGGCGGCGTCGTCGAGCGGCAGCGTGCTGTCCATCACCGGCGCGATCCGCCCCGCCTCGATCAGCGGCCACACCTTCTCGCGCAGCGCGTCGGCGATGGCCGCCTTCTCGGCGATGGAGCGCGGGCGAAGCGTCGAGCCGGTCAGCGTCAGCCGCTTGACCATCACCTGAGCGAAGTTCAGCTCCGCCTTGGCGCCGTTGAGAAAAGCGATCGAGACGATCCGCCCGCTATCGGCGGCGGCGCGGACGTTGCGGGGGATGTAGTCGCCGCCCACCATGTCGAGGATCACGTCCACCCCGCGCCCCTGGGTCAGCTCGCGGGTGACCGCGACGAAATCCTCCGCGCGGTAGTCGATGGCGCGCTCGGCCCCAAGCGCCTCGCAGGCGGCGGCCTTCTCCGGCGAGCCGACGGTTGTGAACACCCGCGCGCCGAAGATGCGGGCGAGCTGGATCGCCGTCGTCCCGATGCCCGAGGCGCCGCCATGCACGAGGAACGTCTCCCCGGCCTTGAGTCCGGCGCGGTCGAAGACGTTGCTCCAGACCGTGAAGAAGGTCTCGGGCAGCGCCGCAGCCTGCTCGGCGCGCAGGTTGTCGGGCCAGGGCAGGGCGTGGTCGGCATGGGTGGTCGCGTATTCGGCGTAGCCGCCGCCCGGCAGCAGCGCGCAGACCTTGTCGCCGAGGCGCCAGCGCGAGACGGCGGCGCCGGCTTCGACCACGACGCCCGCCGCCTCGAGCCCGGGCAGGTCCGACGCGCCGGGAGGCGGGTCGTAGGCGCCGGCGCGCTGCAGCGCGTCGGGCCGGTTCACGCCGGCGGCGCGCACCCGGATCAGAATTTCGTCGGGGCCGGGGGAGGGGATCGGGCGCGTGGTCGGGCGCAGCACGTCGGGGCCGCCCGGCTTGACGATCTCGACGCAGCGCATCTGCGAGGGCGGCTCGGGGTTTCCGCCTTCGGGCAGGTCGAAGCTCATGGCCTTCCTCCGCGCAGGGCCCGCGCGCATGGTCCGGCGGACGAGCCGGCGGGCGGGGCGATGCGATCAGGCGGGGGAGGTGGTGCCGCAGAAGGGACTCGAACCCCCGACCCCATCATTACGAATGACGTGCTCTACCAGCTGAGCTACTGCGGCGCATCCGGCGCGGGCGCGACCTCCGCCGAAAACGCCCGTGTCGTAGCGCGCTTCGCGCGGGGCCGCAAGACGCCGAGGCGCGTCGTCGCGGCGCGTCAGTCGCTCTCGATCACCTCGACCAGGCGGAAGCGCTCGCACCATAGCGCGAGATCCTCGCTGAACTCGCCCCGCCGCGTGAAGTAGCGCCGATGCGCCGCGCGCCACGCGGCGAGCGTCCTGTCGCCTTCGCCCTCGTCGAAGGCGAAAGCGGCGTCCACGTCGCCGAACCGGAGCTGAACGAGTTCGACCGTCTCCAGAACGGCGCGTGGGCGGCCCAAACCGTCGAGCATGACCATGCGATTGCCGACGGCGGTCTGCGCGCCCTCGGCGACTGGCCAGCAGGTCGCGCGCTTGCGACCTGCCAGCACGAGCGCCGCCAACTCGTCGCCAAGGGCCGGGCTATCGCCGAAGGCGAAGCTCTTGAGACTGCGCCACTCGGTCATCGGCTCCGCGCGCCCTCGCCTCCGCTGGCCGTCCCCGTGGGCGTCGCAGCAGGCTGCGCCGCCGCGGCCCCCTCGCCTCAGGCGCGCGCCGCCGCCGATTCGCGCACCGCCTCCTCGGCGGCCTCGGCGTCGAGGCGATCCTCCTCGGCCTTGTTCTCCTCGGGGTCGACGATCAGCGGCAGCATCGCAGCCGTCAGCCCCTCGTCGGCCTCGGCGGTGTCGCGCCAGGCCAGCGTGTCGAAGCCGCTGCAGGACGGACAGATGGCCGACCACGCGCCCGGCGCGGCGCCGCAGCGGTCGCAGACCCAGTGCGCCCCGCGCGGCGCGGTGACGGCTCGGGCGAGATAGCCGCGCACCACCGTCTCCGCCGCTCCGTCGCCCTTCTCGATCGCGGCCATCAGGGCGAGCGAGCGATGCGTCGGCTTCGTCGAAGGCAGATCGCCGATCGCCCGCCGCGCCGCCGCGTAATCGGCGTCGGCCAGCGCGAGCTCGGCGGCGAGCAGCATCGTCTCGGGGTCCTTCTCGTTGATCGAGAGCAGTTCGCGAAAGCGTTTGCGCCGCTCGGCGGGCGTCTCGTCGGGGGCGAGGGCGGCGTAGGCCTGCGCGAGTTCGGGATGCGGCGCGACGCGCCACGCCTCGCGGATCATCCGCGCCGCCTTGGCCTGCCCGCCTTCCTCCGCGTGCAGCTTCGCGGCGAAGGCCGCCGCGGGGGTCAGCGCCGGGGCGAGCCGCAGCGCGGCGTCCGCCGCCTTCACCGCGCCGGCCCGGTCGCCGGCTTCGAGCTTGGCGCGCGCGATCTCGAGGTCGACCACCGCCTCGCGCCGGCCGGCCACGTCCTTGGGAAGGTTCTTGGATTTCACCATGGCGAGCAGCGTCTCCCGCGCGCCCTCCCACGCCGCGCCCTTGATCTGCAGGTCGAGCAGCGTCTGCTGCACGCCCTTGTCGCGCGGGCGCATCAGGAAGGCGTGCTCCGCGAGCTTGACGGCGCGGTCGGTCTCGTTCCGCGCGACCGCCTGCGCCAGAAGGCCCTTCACGCCGACCATCGCCGTCGGCGGCTCCTTGGCGAGCAGGCGGTAATGGCGCTTGGCGCGGGTCGTGTCGCCCTGCGCTTCGGCGATCTGGGCGTTCAGAAGCTGGGTGAGGTCGCGCGAGCCGAGCAGGCGCGTGGCCTTGCGGGCCGCCGCCTCCGCCGCCTTCAGGTCGCCCTCGGCGAGCGAGACGAGACCGGCGGTCGCAGCCTCCAGCCCGCGGCGCTCCTTGGCGCGGGCCCAGAAGCGGGTGAGCGCGGTCTCGTCGCCGAGCAGGAAGCGCACGATCGCGACCGCGAGGCCCGCGAGCTTGTACAGCACGAAGAGCGCCACCATCGTCGCCGCGATCACGCCCGCGAACTCGATATGCGAGAGCGGCGGATACTCCATGCCGTTCCAGGTGATCGCGACTTCTCCGGACGCATCCACCAGGATCGCCGCGCCCCAGGCGACCGCGGCGATGAGCGCCACGAAGGCGACGACGCGCAAAACCAACCAGATCATTGTCTTTTTCCTTCCTGCCTGACGCCGCTCAGAGGGTCAGCTTGAGGTCGTTGCGCCAGGACGACAGCGCCGCATCCGCCGCGCTGCGCAGCGCCGCCCCGTCGACCCACTCCGCCATCGCCGCCTGCGCGGGCTCGGGCAGCGCCGAGATGGCGGCGAGGGTGGCGTCGATGTCGCCGTTGAGCAGCGAGACCCGGGCGCGGCTGAGCACGGCCGTCACGCTGTCGCCGGCGATCGGCTCTGCGGGCAGGCCGGTGACGCGCGCCTGCAGCTTCGCGGCGACGCCGGCGAGCAGCCCGCCGTTCTCCTCGGCCTCCTTCTCCAGCATCGCGGTGATCGCGGCGTAGGCCGCGTCCGGATAGCTCGCCTTCAGCGCCTCGCGCGTCGGCGCGCCTTCCGCGGCGGCCCGCGCCAGCGCTTCGGGCGCGTCCTCGCCGGCGGCTTCGGTCAGCGTGGCGAGCGCCGGGGCGAAAGGCTCGCCCAGCGTCATCGCGCGGTCGATCTGCGAGAGGGCCGCGGCCATCGCCGCGCCGCGGCGGGCGTTCTCGGCTTCGCGCAGCGCGGCGTCGCGGTCCGCCTCGGCGTCGCCCATGGCGTCGAGCCGGGCGGCCAGGGCCGTGGCCTCGGCGCGCGCGGTCTCGGCGGCCGCGGCTGCGGCGTCGATGCGGGCGGCCGCGGCGTCGAGCCGGTCGCCCAGCGCGACGATCTTCTCCGACAACTCGGCCGCCGCGGCGGAGTCGGCGCCCGCGCCGCTCCCGTCGGCCCCGGCGTCGTCGAGCCGGGCCGCGAGGGCCGCGACTTCGGCCTGCAGCGTCGACAGCGCCTCGGCGCCGACGCCCTCGGCGGCCTGCGGCGCGGCGGCGAGCTGCGCCTCCAGCGCCTCGATCCGGGCGACCGCCGTCTCTGCGGTCTCGCGCGCGGCGCTTCCCGCGTCGGAGGCGGCGGCGGCGACCTGCGCCTCCAGCCGGGCGAATCGCTCGGCCATCTCGGCTTCGAGCGCCTCCCCGGTCGCGCCGGCGGGGCCGAGGTAGCCGGCGAGCGGCGCGGGAAGGCTCGGCGCGATCTTCGGCAGGCCCCAGGCCGCGAGCGCCCCGCCGCCGACCAGAAGCGCGAGGGCGTAGAGCACCGACCCGACGCCGCCGCCCGCCGCCGCGGAAGATTTCACAGGTTCGGAAAGCGGTTCCGCCTGCTCCGCGGGCGCGCCCTCCGCCCATGTCTCGGATGCGGCCTCGGCGGGCGCTTCGCTGTCCTTCTCGTGGAATCGGTCGTGCAGCCCGGTGTCCGACGTCTCGTCGATCGGCCTGTGCTTGCGGTCGTCGCTCATTCCTCACGCCCCCGTTCTTTTCGCGCGGACATTAATCGCAGTCGCAGCGGGAAACAAAGCCTCAGGATGCCGCGCCGCCGCCTTCGCGCAGCGCCCGGATCGCGTCCAGCATCGCCGCGCCGTCGGGCCGCGCCGCCACCGAAACCGCGCCGAAGCCGAGCCCTTCGAGCGGGACCGCCGCCGCGGCGCTGATCGCCACCGCCGCGGTCCGCGCGAGCCCCGCGCGGAAGCCCTCCGCGAGCCCGGCGAAGACCTGCGCGCTGCGCGGCGAATAGAAAACGACCGCCGCGACCTCGCCCGCCGCGAGCGCATGCGCCGTCGCGAAAGGCGCCGCGCGCGCCGGGCGGGCCGCATAGACGACCTGCTCGCGCACCTCGAACCCCGCCGCCATCAGCGCGCCGGCGAGATTTCCCGCGACCTCCGCCCCGCGCGCGAACAGCACCGGCCCCTTCTCGGGGAGCAGCGTCCGCGCGGCCAGCCGGGCGAGCGCGTCCGCGTCGCCATCGGCCGACAGCACGTTTCGCGCGCCGGTGCGCGACGCCGCCTCGGCGGTCGCCGGGCCGACGCAGAGCGCGGGGATGTCGCAGAGCCCGAGCCTGCGCGCCGCGTTGGCCGAGGACAGCAACACCGCCTGCGCGCCGGAGAGGTCGGGAGGCGGGCCGACGTCGACGATCTCGAGCAGCGGCCAGACGATGGTGCGCCATCCCTCTGCCTCCAGCGCCGCCGCCAGCGGCTGCGATTGCGCCTGCGGGCGCGTCAGCAGCAGAGTCGGCGGAACGGGCGCGCCGGTCACACCGTGAAGAACCCCTCGCCGCCGCGCGCGCGCAACTCTTCCGCTGCGTCGGCGCCGAGCGCGGCGGCGTCGGCGACGGTCCCGCGCCGCTCGGTGGCGTGGCGCTCCGAGCCGTCCGGCCGGATGATCTCGCCGCGCAGGAGCACCTCGCCGCCCTCCAGCGTCGCGAGCCCGCCGATGGGCGTGCGGCACGACCCGTCGAGCCCGGCGAGAAACGCGCGCTCTGCGGCGAGCCGCGCGGCGGTGTCGGCGCAGGCGATGGGGGCGAGCAGGGAGCGCGCCGCCGCGTCGTCCGCGCGCGCTTCGATGCCGATGGCGCCTTGCGCCACCGCCGGCAGCATCTCCTCCACCGCGATGGCGCTGCGGATCTCGGCCTCCATGCCGAGACGTCGCAGACCGGCGCAGGCGAGAAACGTCGCCTCCGCAACGCCGTCGGCCAGTTTCTTCATCCGCGTTTGCACATTGCCGCGGAACTCGACCACCTGCAGGTCGGGCCGGCGGTTCAACAATTGCGCCCGCCTGCGCAGCGAGGACGAGCCGACCACCGCGCCCGAGGGCAGCGCGGCGAGGCTTTCGTGCCGGTGCGAGACGAAGGCGTCGCGCACGTCCTCGCGCGGGAGATAGGCTGCCATGGCGAGCCCGTCGGGCAGGACGGTCGGCATGTCCTTCATCGAATGGACTGCGATGGCGATGGAGCCGTCGAGCAGCGCCTCTTCGATCTCCTTGGTGAACAGGCCCTTGCCGCCGATCTCCGACAGCGCCCGGTCGAGCACCCGGTCGCCGGTGGTCTTGATCACCACGATCTCGAAGGCGGCCTCGGGCAGGCCATGGGCGGCCATCAGCCGGTCGCGGGTCTCGTGGGCCTGCGCCAGCGCGAGGGCCGAGCCGCGCGTGCCGATGCGCAGGGGCGTGTCGGGGGTGGGCGATTGCGTCTGCATGGCCTCGGTGCTACCCGCCTGACAGCCGCCGCGCAAGGCGGCCAAAAGGACGCGCATGGACGGCGACCTCACGATCCTCGGCCTCGAATCGAGCTGCGACGACACGGCGGCGGCGGTGGTGCGCGGGCGGGTCGCGGGCGGCGCCGCCCAGGGCCCGGGCGAGATCCTCGCTGCGGTCTCGATGGGGCAGGGCGCGCTGCACGCGCCCTTCGGCGGCGTCGTGCCCGAGATCGCCGCGCGCGCTCATGTCGAGCGGCTCGACATCTGCGCGGCGCAGGCGCTGGCGCAGGCGGGGCTTTCGCCATGCGACCTCGACGGGGTCGCCGCGACCGCCGGGCCGGGGCTGATCGGCGGCGTGATCGCCTCGACGATGATGGGCAAGGGGATCGCGTGGGGGGCGGGGGCGCCGTTTCTCGGCGTGAACCACCTCGCCGGCCATGCGCTTACGCCTCGGCTGACCGACGGAGCGCCATTTCCCTATCTCGTCCTGCTGGTCTCCGGCGGGCATTGTCAGGTGCTGGCGGTGGAGGGCCATGACGCGTTCCGCCGCCTCGGCGGCTCCATCGACGACGCGCCGGGCGAAGCCTTCGACAAGATCGCGCGCCATCTGGGCCTCGGCTTTCCCGGCGGGCCGGAGGTGGAGCGGGCGGCGCAGGGCGGCGACCCCGAACGCTTCGCCCTGCCGCGCCCGCTGCTCGACCGCCCGGGCTGCGACATGAGCTTCTCCGGCCTCAAGACCGCCGCCCGCCGCGCCGCCGACGCGCTCGCCGAGACGCAGGGCGGTCTGCGCGACGGCGACGTCGCCGATCTCTGCGCCGCGTTCCAGAGCGCCGTCGCCGAGACGCTGGCCGAGAAATCCGCGCGCGCGATGAGAGCCTTTCGCGAAACCGGCCCGGGCGCGCGCCCCGTCTTCGCCGTCGCCGGAGGGGTCGCGGCGAACGGCGCCGTCCGGGCGGCGCTGACGCTGCGCGCCGAGGCCGAGGGCTTTTCGTTTCTCGCGCCGCCGCTCGCGCTGTGCGGCGACAACGCGGCCATCATCGCCTGGGCGGGGCTCGAGGGCTTCGCCGCCGGCGTCCGGTCGGGCTGGGACCTCGCGCCGCGCCCGCGCTGGCCGTTGGACGCAACCGCCGCCCCACTCGTCGGTTCGGGCCGCAAGGGCGCCAAGGCCTGAGTTCGCAATTAACAGGAGGAAACATGGCTTACGTTCTGATTTGTCGTGACAAGCTGGGTGCTCTCGATGTTCGGCTCGCCAATCGCGACGCCCATCTCGCCTACGCCAAGGCGAGCGGGCTCGTCCGCTTCGGCGGGCCGCTGATCGGCGAGGACGGGGCGATGGCGGGCTCGCTCATCGTGCTGGACGCGCCGGACCGGGCGGCGGCCGAGGCCTTCGCCGCGTCCGACCCCTATGCGCGCGCCGGGCTGTTCGCCTCGGTGGAGATCATGGAGATGAAGCTCGTCTTCGGCGTCTAAGCATTTGCCGTGCGCCGCCGAGCGGCGATAACTGACGCGCGAAACCATTGGGGGACGTCATGGGACTTCTGAATTTTCTGAAATCCGCCGGCAAGTCGATCTTCGGCGGCGGGGCGCAGGCTGCCGAGCCTGAGAAACTGAAGGAGGAAATCGCCGCAGCCGGCCTGGACGCTTCGAAATTCGAAGTTGCGCTCGAGGGCGACAAGGTCGTGCTGAAGGGCGCGGCGGCGACGCAGGAGGAGCGCGAGAAGGCGATCCTCGCCGTCGGAAACGTCGAGGGCGTGGCGACCGTCGAGGACAGCGTCGAGGTCGCCGCCCCCGAACCCGAATCCGTGTTCCACACGGTCGAGAAGGGCGACACGCTGTCGGCCATCGCCAAGAAGCATTATGGCGACGCCAACAAATACATGAAGATCTTCGACGCCAACAAGCCGATGCTGTCGCATCCCGACAAGATCTATCCGGGTCAGGTCCTGCGGATTCCCGCCTGACCGACGTCGCGATGAACTACTGGCTGTTCAAGTCCGAGCCTGAGACATGGGGCTGGGAGGCGCAGGTCGCGCGCGGCGCGGCCGGCGAGCCTTGGGACGGCGTGCGCAACTTTCTCGCCCGCAACAACATGCGGGCGATGAAGATCGGCGACCGGGGATTCTTCTACCACTCGGTCAAGGAGAAGCGCGTCGTCGGCGTGGTCGAGGTCGTCGCCGAGGCCGCGCCGGACCCCAAGAGCGACGCGCGCGACGCGAAGGGCGACCCGGTGTGGGAATGCGTGACGATCCGCGCGGTCGCGGCGATGCCGCGCCCGGTGACCCTCGCCGAGATCAAGGCCGAACCGCGCCTTGCGGAGATGGCGCTGGTCAAGACTTCGCGGCTCTCGGTGCAGCCGGTGACCGCGGAGGAATGGCGCATCGTCTGCGAGATGGGCGGGCTCGCGCCCTGACGCGCGGCGGCGTCGGCCTCACGGCGCCAGCCAGCGCGCATCCCAGTCGGCGCCGCGCCATGCGAAGACGGCGCGCCGGTGACCGCCGGCGCCGAGCCACAGCCATTCCAGCCGCGAGACGTCGATCGCGACGGCGGTGAAGGCGTCGCGCCCCGCGTCCCGGTCGGCGGGCGCGCGGGCCTCGGGCGACGGATCGGCGAGGGCGGGCGCGGCGATGACGGCGCCCGGGGCGATGGCGGCGCGGTAGCACACGCGCGCGCCGTCGCCCGACGCCGTCCAGGCGGCGTCGGCCAGCGCGTCGGCGCGGTGGACCCGCGCGAGCCCCCGCAGGCGCAGCTGGACCTTGGCCTTCGCGTCATAGGCGCAGAGCTCCACGCGGGGATCGGCGTCGATCTCGGCGATCTTGGCCGCGCGCGCGTCGCTGTGGACGCGCAGCCGCCGCGCCGCCGCCTCCGCGCCGCGCAGAACGACCGTCCGAACGCGCGGCCCATAAGGCGAGAGCGTGGCGAGTTGCACCGTGTGAAAGCCCGAGCGGCGGTCGGCGGCGCCGCGCGCGAGCTGCGCCCAGGCATGGGCGAGCGTCGCGTCGAGATCGTCGCGGAACGGCGCGTCCTCGTCCTTCATCGCCTTCACCTTTGCAGCAGCATCCGCTCGCCCTCGACAGAAATGCGGGCGAAACGGTCGAGATAGCGCATCCCGAGCAGCGACACGCCGAGTTCGCCGCCATTGACCATCGCGGGCACGTCGCGGTCGGTGAAGGGACCGAGACGGACCTCCGACAGCCGCACCGGCGCGCCATAGACCGTGCCGTTGGCGGTGGCCGAGGGAATCGAGAAATTCAGCCCCGCCGGGTCGAGCCCCGCGCGCTGCGCGTCGCGCCGGCTCAGGACCATGGCGGTCGCGCCGGTGTCCACGAGGAATCGGATGTCGCGCCCGTTGATCTGCAGGGTCGCATGAAAATGGCCGTCGCCCTCGCGGCGCAACAGCACGGACTGCGCGTTGAGCACTTCCATCGATTGCGGGCGCAGGCCGGAGGTCAGCTGCTCGTTGAAGCGATAGGCGATGACGATCCCGGCGAAGATGAGAAGCCAGATCGCGGCGTGCCGCAGCGCCGCGCTCATCCGCCCGCGATAGGCGGCGAAAGCCCCGAGCGCAAGCATCAGCCCCAGAAGGCTGAGATAGAAGACGCGCGCGTCGCGCCAGACCTCGAGGTCGAGCCCGTCCACGCCGTCACTCCGCCGCGGCGGCGTCGAGGCGCTCGGCGGCCTTCATCCACATCGCCTCGGCCTTCGCCAGCCCCGCCTCGATTTCGGCGCGCTTGGCGCTGAGGCGCTCGAAGCGCATCGGGTCGGGGTGGTGGTAGAGGTCGGGATCGGCGAGCAGCGCGTCGATCTTGCGCTTCATCTCTCCGAGCTTCTCCAGCTTCTCCTCCCAGTCCGCGACTTCCGCGCGGAGCGGCGCGGCGAGGCGGCGGCGCTCCGAGGCGCTGAGCTTCGGCTTCGCCGGCGCTGCGCGTAAAGGCTTCGCCCCGCCGCGCTCGCCGAGCAGCAGCGCGCGGTAGTCGTCCATATCGCCCTCGAAGGGGCGCACCGCGCCGTCCTTCACCAGCCACAGCCGGTCGGCGACGCTCTCCACGAGGAAGGGGTCGTGGCTGATCAGGATGACCGCGCCGGGGAAGTCGTTGAGCGCCATCGCCAGCGCCTCGCGGCTCTCCATGTCGAGGTGGTTGGTCGGCTCGTCGAGGATGATCATCTGCGGCGCGTCGAGCGCCATCAGGATCATCAGGAGCCGCGCCTTCTGCCCGCCCGACAGCGTCTCGACCTTGGCCTCGGCGAGCGCCGGGCCGATCCCGCCGGCGGCCAGCCGCGCGCGCAACTGGGCCTGCTTCTCCCCCGGGCGGAGCCGCTGGATGTGCTGGAGCGGCGTCTCGCCGACGGTCAGCTCGTCGAGCTGGTGCTGGGCGAAGAAGCCGATCTTCAGCTTGGGCGACACGGTCAGCGACCCCGCCATCGGCTTCAGCCGCCCCGAGATCAGCTTCGCCAGCGTCGACTTGCCCTGCCCGTTGGCGCCGAGCAGCGCGATGCGGTCGTCGGGGTCGATGCGCAGCGACAGATGGCGCAGCACGGGCCGCGACCCATAGCCGACATCCGCGCCGTCGAGCGCGAGGATCGGCGGCGCGAGTTCGCTGGGGGCGGGGAAGCGGAACGGCGCGACGGAGCCGGCCTCGGAGACCGAGATCGGGGTCATGCGTTCCAGCATCTTGATGCGGCTCTGCGCCTGCTTGGCCTTGCTGGCCTTGGCGCGGAACCGGTCGACGAAGCTCTGGATGTGGGCGCGCTCGGCGGCCTGCTTGGCGGCTGCGGCCTGAAGTTGCGCGGCCTTCTCGCGGCGGATGCGGTCGAAGGCGTCGAAATTGCCCGTGGTGTAGGTCAGCTTGCGGTTCTCGAGGCTGAGGATGCCGCCGACCGCGCGGTTGAGCAGCTCGCGGTCGTGGCTGATGACGAGCGCGGTGGCGGGGTAGCGGGCGAGGAAATTCTCCAGCCACACCACGCCTTCGAGATCGAGATAGTTGGTCGGCTCGTCGAGCAGCAGCAGGTCCGGGCGCGAGAACAGCACGGCGGCCAGCGCCACCCGCATCCGCCAGCCCCCCGAGAACTCCGAGCAGGGCCGCGCCTGCGCCGCCTGGTCGAAGCCGAGCCCGCCGAGGATCGTGGAGGCTCGCGCTTCGGCGGAATGGGCGTCGATGTCGGCGAGCCGCAGCTGGATCTCGGCGATCCGGTGGGGGTCGGTCGCGGTTTCCGCCTCGAAGGTCAGCGCCGCGCGCTCGACATCGGCTGCGAGCACGGTGTCGAGCAGGCTGTCGCCGCTCGCCGGCGCTTCCTGCGCGACGCCGCCGATCCGCGCGCCGGCGCGCACGTCGATCGAGCCCTGATCGGGCTCGTAGGCGCCTTCGATGAGGCGGAAGAGCGTGGACTTGCCGGCTCCGTTGCGCCCGACGACGCCGACCTTGGCCCCCTCGGGCACGCGGGCGGAGGCGGTCTCGAACAGGCGCACGCCTGCGAGCGTGAAGGTCATGTCGGCGATCGTCAGCATGACTGCGGAGGTAGCAGAGCGGCGGGCGAAAATCCATCGCCCGGCGGCCTGCGGCGGAGCGCCGACACCGACCGGAAAATGCCTACGGGTCTCAAAATTTTGTCATGACCTCGGCCAGTTGATTCGGGCATCCGGCGCTTTGAGGGTTGCCTACTTGCCGAATTTCGCTAACCTCGCGAGGCCAATAAAGGTTTCCGAGGCTAGCATCGACTGGCCTCGCTCTGTCTGGCCGGGCTTTGCATCGAGAGCCTTTGGCTGTCTGTATTCGTGCGATCCGCGCGAATTGTGCAACGACAGAAACAACATCTGCGCACGGGCCGAACCGGTCGTTGCGGCGCAGTCATCAAAAGGAGGGCGCATCTTGCAACGCGCAGCGCAAGCAGTCGTCAACGCCGATCTTTTCGAAGCCGAGCAGGCCTACAGCGCCGATCCGCTGGCCGATCGCGAGACCGATCTCTATCGCGGCGAATATGTGATGACCTTTGTCGAGAAATGGGACGAACTTATCGACTGGGCGGCGCGGGCCGCCGGCGAAGGACAGTTCTTCATCGACGTGCTGCGCGCGCGCGGCAAGAACAGCGTGCTCGACGTCGCGACCGGCACCGGCTTTCACTCGGTGCGTCTGCGCGAGGCGGGGTTCGACGTGACCTCCGCCGACGGCTCGGCGGCGATGCTCGCCAAGGCCTTCGAGAACGGCCAGAGGCGCGGCCTGATCCTGAAGACGGTTCAGGCCGACTGGCGCTGGCTCAATCGCGACATTCACGGAAAATACGACGCGATCATCTGCCTCGGAAATTCGTTCAG
>NZ_DAIQNN010000043.1:0-25387 GCF_036788415.1 Rubrimonas sp.
CCGCGGCGTAGGGTTCCGCCAGCGGCAGCGCGCGCGTCAGGCCCCATGCGAGCCCCGTGCTCGCCGCGACGCCGTAGATGGCCCCGTACGCCATCGGCCGCCGGATCGACGCCCGCCTCGTCGTCGAAGCCCTGCGCCGGGCGATCGCGCTGCGCCGACCGCCGCCAGGCTGCGTCTTCCACTCGGATCGCGGATCCCAATACGCCTCCGTGCTGCACCGCGACCTGCTGAAGGAGTACGGCTTCGTCGGCTCGATGAGCCGGCGCGGGAACCCCTACGACAACCCGCAGGCCGAGAGCCTCCTGAAGACCCTGAAGGTGGAGGACGTCTATCTGATGGCGTATGAGACCTTCGAGGACGTCGCCGCCGGCGTGCCCCGCTTCATCGCCGCCTACACCGAGCGACGACTGCATTCAGCCTTGGGGTATCGCAGCCCCATGCAGTTCGAGGACCGCAACGCACGCGCCCCTGTCAAAACCGCCGCCTGATCGTGTCCACCCGAAGGGACGCACTCCATCCCCGGATCACCGGAAACTGACCACAATTCCCCAAACAAAATCAACGGTCCCGATCTCGTGACCGCCCCTCACTCCGCCGCGATCCGCCCCACCCGCGCCAGGATCGGCCGCAGATACCGCCCGGTGTGGCTGGCCGTGTCCGCCGCGATCTCCTCCGGCGTCCCCTCCGCCACGATCCGCCCGCCCCCGTCGCCGCCCTCCGGCCCGAAATCCAGTATCCAGTCCGCCGTCTTGATCACGTCGAGATTGTGCTCGATCACCACGACGCTGTTGCCCGCCTCCACCAGCTCGTGCAGCACTTCCAGCAGCTTCCGCACATCCTCGAAATGCAGCCCCGTGGTCGGCTCGTCGAGAATGTAGAGCGTCCGCCCGGTCGCCCGCTTCGCCAACTCCTTCGACAGCTTCACCCGCTGCGCCTCGCCCCCCGACAGCGTCGTCGCCTGCTGCCCGATCTTGATGTAGCCCAGCCCCACCCGCTCCAGCGTGACCAGCTTCTCGCGGATCGAGGGGATTGCGTCGAAGAACTGCGCGCCGTCCTCCACCGTCATGTCGAGCACGTCGGCGATGGACTTGCCCTTGTAGTGCACTTCCAGCGTCTCGCGGTTGTAGCGCTTGCCCTTGCAGGTCTCGCATTCGACATAGACGTCGGGCAGGAAATGCATCTCGATCTTGATGACGCCGTCGCCCTGACAGGCCTCGCAGCGCCCGCCCTTCACGTTGAAGCTGAAGCGCCCCGGCTGATAGCCGCGCGCCTTCGCCTCCGGCAGCCCGGCGAACCAGTCGCGGATCGGGGTGAAGGCGCCGGTGTAGGTGGCGGGGTTCGAGCGCGGCGTGCGCCCGATGGGCGACTGGTCGATGTCGATCACCTTGTCGAGCTGCTCCAGCCCCTCGACGCGGTCGCAGGGCGCGGGCGTCTCGCGCGCGCCGTTGAGCCGGCTCGCCGCCGTTTTATAGAGCGTCTCGATGGTGAAGGTGGACTTGCCGCCCCCCGAAACGCCGGTGACGCAGACGAACATCCCCAGCGGAATCTCCGCCGTCACCCCCTTGAGGTTGTTGCCGACCGCGCCGACCACCCGCAGCTTGCGCTTGTCGCGCGTGCGGCGCGCCGCCGGCACCGCGATCTCGCGGTCGCCGCGCAGATAGGAGCCGGTGACCGAGGCCGGGTGCGCCATCACCTCCGCCGGCGTCCCGCTCGCGATGATCCGCCCGCCATGCACGCCCGCGCCGGGGCCGATGTCGATGACGTGGTCGGCCTCGCGGATCGCCTCCTCGTCATGCTCGACGACGAGGACCGTGTTGCCCTGATCGCGCAGCCCCTTCAGCGAGGTCAGAAGCCGGTCGTTGTCGCGCTGGTGCAGGCCGATGGAGGGCTCGTCGAGCACGTAGAGCACGCCGGTCAGCCCGCTGCCGATCTGGCTGGCGAGGCGGATGCGCTGGCTCTCGCCGCCCGAGAGGGTGCCTGCGTTTCGGGCGAGCGTGAGGTAGTCGAGCCCGACATTGACGAGGAACCCCAGCCGCGCCCGGATCTCCTTGAGGATCGGCCCGGCGATCTCGGCCTTCTGGCGGCTGAGCGTCGGGGCAGCCGCCTCGACCCAGGCGAGCGCCTCGCGGATCGAGCGTTGCGTCACCTGCCCGATCTGGTCGCCCGCGATCTTCACGGCGAGCGCCTCGGGGCGCAGGCGGTGGCCCTCGCAGGTTCCGCAGGGGCGGTTGGCCTGATAGCGCTCGAACTCCTCGCGGACCCAGGCGCTGTCGGTCTCCTTGTAGCGCCGCTCCATGTTGGGGATCACCCCCTCGAAGGGGCGGGCGACCTCATAGACGCGCCCGCCATCATCGTAACGGAAGCGGATCTCCTCCTCGCCGGAGCCGTGCAGCATCACCTGCTGGGCGAAGGCGGGCAGCTTGCGCCACGGCGCGTTGGCGTCGAAGCCGTAATGCCTGGCGAGGGCGTCGATGGTCTGGCGGAAATAGGGGGTTTTCGTCTTGGACCATGGCGCGAGCGCGCCGGCGTGCAGGCTGAGCGAGTCGTCGGGAACCACGAGCCGCTCGTCGAAGAACAGCTCCACCCCGAGGCCGTCGCAGGCGGGGCAGGCGCCGAAGGGCGCGTTGAAGCTGAACAGCCGCGGCTCGATCTCGGGGATGGTGAAGCCGCTGACCGGGCAGGCGAACTTCTCGGAGAACACGATCCGTTCCGGCTCGCCCTCGGCTGGAGCCGTCTCGAGGATGGCGATGCCGTCCGCCAGCTTGAGCGCGGTGGAGAAGCTGTCGGCCAGCCGCGCCGCCAGCCCCTCGCGCACCACGATCCGGTCGACCACCACGTCGATGTCGTGGCGCAGCTTCTTGTCGAGCGCCGGCGCCTCGTCGATCTCGAAGAACTGGCCGTCGATCTTGACGCGCTGGAAGCCTTGTTTGCGCAGCTCCGCCAGCTCCTTGGCGTAGCTGCCCTTGCGGTCGCGGATCGTCGGGGCGAGGAGGTAGGCGCGGGTTCCCTCCTCCATCGCCATGACGCGGTCCACCATGTCCGACACCTGCTGCGCCTCGATGGGCAGGCCGGTGGCGGGGCTGTGCGGCGTGCCGGCGCGGGCGAAGAGCAGGCGCAGATAGTCGTAGATCTCGGTGACGGTCCCGACCGTCGAGCGCGGGTTCTTCGAGGTGGTCTTCTGCTCGATCGAGATTGCGGGGGAGAGGCCCTCGATGTGGTCGATGTCGGGCTTCTGCATCATCTGCAGGAACTGCCGCGCATAGGCCGAGAGCGATTCGACGTAGCGGCGCTGGCCCTCGGCGTAGATCGTGTCGAAGGCGAGCGAGGATTTTCCCGAGCCCGAGAGGCCGGTGATCACAGTCAGCTTGTCGCGCGGGATGTCGACGTCGACGCCCTTGAGGTTGTGCTCGCGCGCGCCCCGCACCGAGATGAACCGCTGCTCCGCCATGCGCCCCGCGCCTCCCCTGCCGCCATCGGCGACAGATAGCGGAGGGTGGGGCGTTCGGCGAGGGCGTTAGGCCCATGTTGACGCAGCCGCCCCAAGCTCGCCCCGAAAAGGGGAGGCCTCCATGCCGATTTCCATCTTCGCGTCGCGTCGCGCGGCTGCTGCGCTGGTCGCCGTAGCCGCTTGCGCCGTTGCGACCCTGGCCGGGTTCGGAGCGGTCTCGCCAGGGCAGGCGCTCTGGCCGATGGCCTTTTGCGCGCTGGCGGGCGCCGCGCTCGCGGCTTGGGGGCGTCCGGCGGAGGCGTCGACAGCCGCGGAGCCGCCGACCGAGGCCGCGATGGAACTGGCTCCGCAACCCGAGGCGGTCGACGATGCGGCGAAGCCGCGCGCCGCGCTCGACGCGCTCGGGCGGGGCGAGATCGCGGCGCGCGTCGGCGACGCGCAGGCCGACGCGGCGCTCGAGGCGGCGCAGAGCGCGCTCGACGAAGCCATCGCGCTGGCGGCCCTGCTGGGGGCGGGCGACATGTCGGTGCGCGGCTCCTCGGGCCATCGCGGCGCATGGGGCGAGCTGATGCGCGAGCTGAACGGCGTCGGCGAAGGGCTGCGCGAGCTGGTCGGCGCATTGCGCGGCGCGGTCGACGACATGGCGCATCGCTCGGAGGCGTTGACGGGCGCTGCGGGCGACCTGACGCGGCGCATCCATGTGCAGGTCGAGGCGCTGGACGCCGCCCGCGACGCCGCCGCCGCCATGCAGGGCGCCGTCGCTGAAGTGGACGCGGCGGCGGCGCGGGGCGACGCGGCGGCGCGGCGCGCGGCGGAGATCGCGGCGGAGGGCGGCGCGCGCAGCGCCAGCGCCGAGGCGGCCATCGCGCGGGTCTCCGCCAGTTCGAAACGGATCGCCGAGATGCTCGACGCGATCGGCGGGATCGCGCGCCAGACCAAGCTGCTCGGCGTCAACGCCGCCGTCGAGGCCGCCCGCGCCGGCGAGGCCGGGCGCGGCTTCGCCGTGCTGGCCGCCGAGATCCAGGCCCTGGCGGGGCGGGCGGGCGACGCGGCCAAGCAGATCGAAGGGCTGGTCCGCGACAGCGACCGCGCCGTGAGCGAGTGCGGGCGGGAAGTGGCCGAAGCCGCCCGGATGCTCGGGGCCATCGGCCTCGAAGTGGACGCCGTCGCCGACGCCTCGGCGGCGATCCGCGACGCCTGCGCGCGCCAGTCCGACGCGCTCGGCGCCGCGCGCGCCGGCGTGAGCGACGCCGACGACGCCGCCCGAGCCGGCGAGGCGACCGCCGCCGCGACCGCCGAGGCCGCCGCAGGGCTCGACGCCGCCGCCGGCGCGCTGCGCGACCGGCTGGGGCGCATCCTGATCGAGGACCGCACGATGGAGGAAGCCGTGCGCCGCCGCGCCGACGCGATCTCGGCGGCGTTCGAGAAGGCGGTGTCGGAGGGGCGGATCACGCTCGACGCGCTGTTCAGCCGCGACTACGCCCCCATCGACGGCACGAATCCGCAGCAATTCATGACGCCCTTCGTCGGACTGACCGACGCGGTCGTCACGCCGGTGATCGAGGAGGCGCTGAGCCTCGGCGACCATGTCGTCTTCGCCGCCGTGGTCAATGGCGACGGGTTCCTGCCGACGCATAACCGGAAATTCTCGAAGCCCCAGGGCGGCGATCCGGTCTGGAACACCGCCAACTGCCGCAACCGCCGCTTCTTCGCCGACCGGGTCGGGCTCGCGGCGGGCCGCAGCGAAGCGCCGACGCTGATCCAGGCCTATCGCCGCGACATGGGGGGCGGGCGGCATGCGGTGATGAAGGACATCAGCGCGCCCATCCTCGTGCGCGGGCGGCATTGGGGCGGGCTGCGCATCGGCTATCGCGCCCAGGACGCGGCGATCTCCGACGAAAAAAGGCGCGTCGCCTGATCGGCGACGCGCCCTGGTTCATCTCCGGGGGGCGAGGCCGCGACGACGTCGCGGCCTTCCGGCGATCACTCCGGCACGATGCGGTAGATGTCGCCCTCGTCCACGACCGCGTAGAGCGCGCCGTCAGGCCCCTGACGCACCGACCGGAACCGGCCCTGCGTGGGCAGCTCCATCGTCGTCACATCATTCACCGACAGCCCGTCCTCGGCGATGTCGACCACGTCGATGCGCATGCCCATCGGCGTGCCGCCGAAACCGATCCCCATGATCCCGATGGCGAACCGGCCTTCCCAGTCGCCCCATTGCGCGCCCGTGAGGAACGTCGCGGAGGAGCTGCCCTGCGACAGGCCGTTGTTGTTCCAGGCAGGCGGCATCGCGTCGGGATAGGTGGCGAAGTCGGTCATCGGCATGAAGGCGGCGCGCTGCGCGGGGTCCATCCCCTCCATCTGGTTGGGGGAGTAGCCGCAGTAATTGTCCGGGCAGTCGCCGCGACCGCCCATGTTCGGGCGCGGATCCCACCCGCCATTGCCGCCGGCGGTCAGCGCCGTGACTTCGTCGGAGTGCCAGGGCCCGTGCTCGATGATCACCGGCTGGCCGGTTCCGGGGCGGAACGAGATGCCCTGCACGTTGCGGTGGCCATAGGTGAAGATGCGCGGGTCGAAGCCGTCCGGGGCGTTGTTGTCGGGCGCCGGATTGCCGTCGCGGTCGATGCGCAGCACCTTGCCGCCGAGCATCGTCGGCGATTGCGGCACCACGCCGTTATGCGTGTCGCCGGTGGTCAGGTAGAGGAACCCGTCTGGGCCGAAGCGCACCCGCCCGCCATTGTGCGCGCCGGGGCCGCCGAACGGATGATCCGACGCCTTGGGCTTGTACGGAATGCCTTCGATCAGATCGACGCGGTCCGACACGCCGGTGAGATCGGCGTTGACGACCATGCGCATCAGGCGATTCTCGCCCGGCGCCGTCATGTTCGAGGTCGAGTAGACGTAGATGAACCGGTTGCTCTCGAATTCGGGGTCGAGTTCGACGCCCATCATGCCGGCCTGCCCTTCGCAGAACAGGTCGCCAGCGGCAGCGGGAAAGCCCTCCGCCCCGGACATGCCGAGCAGCGGGTTCACGTCGCCAGAAGGCAGCCGCACCGAGAGGCCGCGGCACTTTTCGGTGTAGAACATCGTACCGTCGGGCAGGAAGGCGACGTCCCACGGGCTTTCGAGGCCCGTCATCACCGTCGTCTGGCCTAAAGCGGGCGCCGCCTGCGCCGGCGCGGCGCCCATGAGCGCCGCCCCGCCGATCGCCATCGCAGACCAGAGGGTCGTCCGGCGCGTCGTCGTCTGTCGCATCATCTTAGCTCCTCCCAGGGTGAACCGCGACTTTGGTCGCGTGGTTGTTGTTTCCACAGCCTATGAAGGGGCGTTCCGTTGTCAACACGCATTACGCGAGCCGATACCGGTATGCACATCGCGAAGCGCGATCCGGCGTTCAAGCCACCTGGCGGAGTGTGAAAAATTCAGGGAAAGGCCGATGCGATGTAGGCGGCGAGGTTTGCGATGTCCTCGTCGGAAAGCTCGCTGGTCAGCGACATCATGATCGCCGAATTCGGACCGATCTTCTCCTTCGCGCGGTAGGTGGTCAGGCGGCTCGCCAAATAGCCCGCGTCCCGTCCCTTGATCGCCGGAAAGCTCGCCATGCCCTTGCCGGTCTTGCCATGGCAGTTGACGCAGTTGACGCGATAGCGCGCCTCGCCCGCTGCGACGTCGCCTGCGCGCGCCTCGACTGCGGCCAGGCCCATGGCGAAGGCGCCGGCGGCCGCGATCAGCATCGTCGTTCTTCTCATTCTCATCGTCCTCCCTTGTCGGCGCCGCGCTGCGCCGCGCGGCGTCCCCCGTTCCGCCGGGCGGAACATGGCGGCGTCAGGGACGCCTTTCCACAAGGGGGACGGCGGCGGCGGGCGCAACCACGGCGATCGTTGTCACAGGGCGGCGCACTGCGCTAGCCTTGTGGGAAACCGGTCGGCGCGCGCGTCGCCCGCCCGGCCTGCGCCGCGCGTCGCGGCGCGACGGGATGAGAACAGCGCGTCTGCCCAATGGGCGCGCCGAGGGGGGACGGAAAAAATGGTGAAATCGACGGTGTCGATCCTGCGCGCGTTTGCGGTTGCGATCCTGCTGGCGGGATCGCTCGGCCTGTCGGCGGCGGGGTCGCCGGCGCGGGCCGACGAGCCGGCCCGCCACTTCGTCTTCAGCATCACGACCGACGAGGGCTGGGCCGCCGGTTCGGCGTTGACCCAGGCGACCGTCGCCGCCGAGCGCGGGCATCGGGTGACCGTGCTGCTGAGCGTGCGCGGCGTGCATCTCGCCGAAGCCGAATCGGCCCAGGGCGGCTTCAGCGTCACGGCGCGCACGCCGCGCGAGATGCTCGCCGCGCTCATCCGCGACGGCCACGCCGTGCTGGTCTGCGGCATGTGCATGGTCGCCGGCGGCGTCGCCACGCCCGACCTGATCGAGGGCGCGACGGTCGCCGGGTCCGATCTGATGTTCAATGCGCTCGCTGCGCCCGACACGGTGGTGCTGAGCTACTGAGGCGGCCTGTCGCCCTTCGCTGTCGCCCTGCGGGCGACGAAAAGTTTCACATCCGGAGATTATTTCGGCGGGACGCGACTTTTCCGCGACGGACCCCACTTGTACGAACGTAGATGGGCCGTGCGTTTGGCGCCCGGGGGATCGGAATGGCCGGAATTCTGAAGCAACTGGCGATCATCGCGCTGCTCGGCGGCGCAGGCTATGGCGGCTGGGTCGCGTGGAGCGGGCAGACCGGCGACGCGCCGCCGCAAGCGGAGCGCGCCCGGCAGGCGCCGGGGGTCGTGGTGGCGCCGGCGTGGCTGGAGCGGGTCGAGCGCACCGTGTCCGCCGTCGGCACGGGCCGCGCGCTGCAATCGGTCGAACTCGCGACGCTGTCGGAGGGGCGCGTCGTCGAGCTTGGCTTCCAGGGGGGCGATCCGGTCGAGGCGGGGCAGGTGCTGCTGCGGCTCGACGACGCCGCCGAACGGGCGCGGCTGCAGGAGGCGCAGGCCGAGCTCGACCGCGCGCAGAGCGCTTTCGCGCGCGCCGAGGAGCTGCTCGGGCGCAACCAGATCGCCCGCACCGCCTATGAGAGCGCGAAGGCCGATTTCGACTCGGCCAGCGCGGTCGTCGACCGCGCCGGCAAGGAGCTCGAGGACCGCACGCTGCGCGCGCCCTTTTCCGGCGTGATGGGCTATCGCCTGCTCGATCTCGGCGCTGTCGCGCGCTCGAACACGCCGATCGGCACGCTCGACGACCTGACGGCGCTGGACGTGGATTTCTCGTTGCCCGAGCGCTTCTACGGCGAGGTCGGGCCGGGAGCGCCGGTGCGCGCCGCGTCCGAGGCCTTTCCGGGCGAAGTGTTCGAGGGCGAGGTCGCCAGCGTCGCGCGCCGGCTCGATCCCGTCTCGCGCGCCTTCACCGCGCGCGCCCGCATTCCCAATCCCGAAAAGAAGCTGCCCGCGGGCGCGTTCATGCGCGTCACGCTGGTGCTGGACGCGCGCGAGGGCGTGACGGCGCCGGAGGAGGCCATCGTCGCCGAGGGCGGGGCCCGCTACGTCTACGTCGTCGCCGACGAGCGGGCGGAGCGGCGCGCGGTGACCATCGGGGGGCGGCGCGACGGGCGGGCCGAGATTGTCGACGGCCTCGCCGCCGACGAGCTGGTGGTCACGCGCGGCGTCCAGAAAGTCGCGGACGGTCGACCGGTGCGGATTCTCGAGATCGAAGGCGCCGAAGGCCCCGTCGCCGCCCATATCGCTCCGTAACGCCCGCCCCGAGGCCCGAGGCCGGCGCCCAAGGCCAGCATCCGAGGACAGCCCATGAGCATCTCCGACATCTGCATCCGCCGGCCCGTCCTCGCCGCCGTGATAAACTTGCTGATCGTCGCGATCGGCCTGCTCGCCGCATCGCGCCTTCCCGTGCGCGAACTGCCCGACATCGACGCGGCGACCGTCACCGTCTCGACGCAGTATGTCGGCGCCGCGCCGGAGGTGATCGACGCCCAGATCACCGAAGTGATCGAATCGGCGGTGGCCGGCGTGTCGGGCATCCGCACGATCGCGAGCACGGCGCGCCGCGGCTCGAGCCGGACGGTGATCGAGTTCTCCCCCGGGCGCGACATCGACCAGGCCGCCAACGACGTGCGCGCCGCCGTCGGGCGCGTGATCAACCAGCTGCCCGACGAAGCGACCGAACCCCAGATCTTCAAGAACGACAGCGACGCCGATCCGGTGATGCGCATCGGCATCATCTCCAGCCGGATGAGCGCCGCCGAACTGACCGATTTCGCCGAGCGATTCCTGGTGGACCGCCTCGCGACGCTGAACGGCGTGGCCTCGGTCGAGATCAACGGCCAGCGGCGCTACGCCATGCGCATCGAAATCGATCCCAAGGCGCTGGCCGCGCGCAAGCTGACGGTGGGCGACGTCTCCACCGCGCTGGTGGAGAACAACATCGAACTGCCGGCGGGCGAGGTCGTGTCGACCTTCCGCAGCTTCCAGCTGCGCGCCGACACGCGGCTCGACACGCCGGAGGATTTCCGCAACGTCGTGCTCGCGACCATCGACGGCGCTCCTGTGCGGCTCGGCGACGTCGCCGAAGTCTTCGTCGGCGTCGAGGACGACGAGGTGCTCGTGCGCAACGACGGGCGCGAAGCCGTGGGGCTCAGCGTCCTGCGCCAGTCGCAATCCAACACCATCGCCCTGTCGGACGCGGTGCGCGCCGAGATCGACCGCATCCGGCCCACCCTCCCCGAAGGCATGGAGCTGATCGTCGGGTCCGACGACGCGATCTTCATCAAATCCTCCATCGCGGAAGTGCTCAAGACGCTCGGTCTCGCGGTGGCTCTGGTCGTTCTGGTGATCTTCGCCTTTCTCGGCTCGCCGCGGGCGACGCTGGTCCCCGCCGTCACCATTCCGGTGGCGCTGATCGGGGCGTTCATCGGCATCTTCGCGATGGGCTTCTCGATCAACATCCTCACGCTGTTCGCGCTGATCCTCGCCATCGGCATCGTGGTGGACGACGCCATCGTGGTGCTGGAGACCATCCAGCGGCGCGTCGCCCAGGGCGAGCACCCTATCGCGGCGGCGTCGAACGGGACGCGCGAAGTGGCCTTCGCGGTGATCGCGACGTCGATCACGCTGATCTCGGTGTTCATTCCGATCTCGTTTCTGGAGGGCCAGGTCGGGCGGCTGTTCGTCGAGTTCGGGCTTGTGCTCGCCATCGCCGTCGCCTTCTCGACGCTGGTCGCGCTGACGCTGTGCCCGGTGTTGTGCTACCTCGTGCTGCGCCAGGGCTCGGGCGGCATGATCGAGCGCGGCGTGAACTGGATTTTCGCCGGGGTCGAACGCGGCTACCGCGGCGTGCTTCGGGCGCTGCTCGACCTCCCGCTCGTCGTGCTGGCGATGGGCCTTGCGGTCTCGGTCGCGGCGGTCTGGCTCTACACGGTCACGCCCCGCGAACTGACCCCGCGCGAGGATCGCGGCGTGTTCTTCGTGGCCGTCACCGCGCCGCAGGGCTCCACCACGGCCTACACCGACCGCGAAGTCCGCGAAGTGGAGGCGCGGCTGCGTCCGCTGATGGAGAGCGGCGAGGCCGACACCGTGTTCTCGATCGTCGGCTGGCAGGGCCGCACGCATCGCGCGTTCGTGGTGGCGCGGCTCTCGCCTTGGGAATCCGGGCGGCGCACTTCGCAGGAGATCGTCGCCGAGGCCATCCCCAAGATGGTCGGCATTCCCGGCGCGCGGGCCTTTCCGATCCAGCCGGCGGGGCTTGGGCTGCGGGGATCGCGCACGCCCTTGCAGGTGAAAGTGCTCGGCCCGGAATTCACATCGGTTCAGGAGTGGTCCGAGGCGCTGCTGGCGCAGCTGCGCGAAGTCGAGGGTCTCCAGAACGTCGAGATCGACTTCGAGAAGACCCAGCCGGAGCTGCGGGTGCGCATCGACCGTCCGCTCGCCGACGATCTGGGCGTCTCGGTGCAGGACGTGGCGGCGACGCTTCAGACCTTCTTCGCCTCGCGCGAGGCGACGACCTATCTCGACCGCGGTCGCGAATATCCGGTGATCCTGCAGGCGGCGGCGGAGTCGCGGCGCACGGCGCAGGACCTCGAGCAGGTCTTCGTGCGGGCGCGGGACTCGGGGGCGCTGATCCCGCTCTCGGCGCTGGTCGGCATCGACGAGACCACCGCCTCGCCGGAGCTGCAGCGCTACGACAGGCTTCCCGCCATAGAGCTCTCCGCCTCGCTGGCGGAGGGCTACGATCTGGGGCGGGCGGTGGCGGACGTGCAGCGGCTCGCCGCCGAGACGCTTCCGGCGGATGCGCAGATCGCCTTCGGAGGGCAGTCGAAGGAGTTCATCGAGGGCTCGACCGGCGTTGCGCTGACGATCCTGTTCGCGCTGGTCGTGGTCTATCTGGTGCTTGCCGCGCAGTTCGAGAGCTTCGTCGATCCGCTGACCATTCTGCTGTCGGCGCCGCTGGCGGCGACCGGGGCGTTGGGGGCGATCTGGTTCAGCGGCCAGTCCTTCAACATCTACACCCAGATCGGCATGCTGCTGCTGCTGGGGCTGATGGCCAAGAACGGCATCCTGATCGTCGAATACGCCAACCAGCTGCGCGACCGCGGCGCCTCGGTGCGCGAGGCGGCGCTCGAAGGCGCGGTGCGTCGGCTGCGGCCGATCCTGATGACGGTCCTGTCCACCGTTCTCGGCGCGGCGCCGCTGGTGTGGTCGAGCGGGGCGGGGTCGGAGGCGCGGGCGGCGATCGGGATCGTGATCCTCGCCGGCTTCGGCTTCGCCTCCCTGCTGACGCTGTTCCTGACGCCGGTGCTCTACGATCTGCTCGCGCGCCTCACCAAACCGCGGGCCCATAACGAGCGGCTGCTCGCACAGGCGCTGGGCGGGCGGCTCGAGGGGCGCGGCGGAGCGCCCCAGCCCGGCGAGTGAGCGCCGCCAAGGCCTTCAGGCTAAGCGTGGCGGGGCCGGTCGCATGCGCAACGCCTCCGGCCGGCGCGGTCGAAATTCCCGACCGCCGGAGAAGGGGTCCCGGTCCGGGGTCGGCGCCATCTTCGCCTCCGCCCGCCCGGACCCGACTCTGATCGCCGGCCCCGCCACGCTGTCTGCGATGGCGCCGCGAGGGCCGGATTCGGAGAGGGGCCGACCGCTCTAGTCGGCGATGGCGAGCCTGCGCTCCATCCAGCGGACGCCGGCGGAGACCAGCAGCACCAGCGCCAGATACTCCAGCACGAGGATCGTGTAGATTTCGAGCGGTCGGTACTCCGTGACCACCAGCTCGTTGGCCTTGCGGGTCAGCTCCTGCATCCCGATCACAGAGACGAGCGACGACATCTTCAGCACCTGCACGAACTGGTTGCCGAGCGCGGGCAGGATGCGCCTGATCGCCTGCGGCAGGATCACCAGCCGCATCGTCGCAGCGCGCGACAGCGACAGCGCCCGCGCCGCCTCGACCTGGCCCTTCGCCACCGACTGCACGCCGGCGCGGAAAATCTCGGCCTGAAACGCGCTGTCCGACAGCGCCAGCGCGATCACCCCCGCCCAGAACACGCCGATGCTGAGGCCCGCCACCACCGGCAGCCCGTAATACACCCACAGGATCAGCACGAGGATCGGCACGGCCCGCACCGTCTCGACATAGACGCGGTTGACCACGCGCAGCCAGCGGCGCTGCGACAAGGCCGGCAGGGCGACAAGCAGCCCCAGAACGGTCGAGATCGCCATCGCGGTCAGGCTCAGCGCCAGCGTCATCCCGAGCCCCGAGATCAGAAAGCCGAGGTTGCGCTGGCCCTGCTCGGTGAGCGGCGAGACGACATGCCAGCTCAGCCCCGAACAGCCGCCGAGCAACAGGAGCGCGGCGAAACCGGCGAGAAGACGCGCCGCCCTCACCCCGCGCCCCGGTCAAGTTCGGCGACGAGGGCCGCGGCGAAACCGGCGGGGTTTTCGGTCGTCATGTCGTGGCCGCAATCGGGGATCACAGCGACGCGCACCCCCGCCGCGCGCAGCGGCTCCGGGTCGGGCGCGTCGGGGGCCGGGGCGCCGGTCGCGTCGGGATGGGTGCGGGCGCCGTAAAAGAAGGCGCGCGGGATCGCCAAGGCTAGGAAGGCGTCGAGGAAGCCCGCGGGCAAATCCACCAGCGCGCGGGAATTGGCGTGCAGCGCGCGCGGATCGGCATGCGCCCAGGCGCCGGCGACGAAGGCGGCCGCGGCGTCGCCGGCGCGGGCGGCGGCGCGGCGGCGGGCGAGCATCGCCGGGAACTCCTCCGCCGCGAAGCGGTCGGCGTCATGGGCGGCGATCCGGCGCGTCGCCGCCCCGCCGCCCGGCAGGAGATTGGCCTCGGCGACCACCAGATGCGCCACGAGGTCGGGCCGCCGCAACGCCAGCGCGATCCCGACCGAGCCGCCCATCGAATGGCCGACCACGGCGCAGGGCCCACAGTCGAGATGGTCGAGCAGCGCCGCCATGCAGTCGGCATCGTCGTCGAGACCGGCAAGCGGCCGCGCGCGCCAGTCGCTTGCGCCCGAGCCGAGATAATCCGCGAGGATCCAGCGGCGGTCGCGCAGGGCGCCGCGCGTGGCGACCGGCAGGAACACGCCGACCGCGGGAAAGCTCAGCCCCGGCAGGGCCAGGACGGGCGGGCCGTCGCCGGCGGTCTCATGCCAGCGCAGACATGCGTCATGGGCGGAGAGATAGAGCGAGCGCATCCGCACGGCCCTCCTGCGATGGCCGGGCTGTGGATCGCGCGGCGGCTCTTCCCTCCCTCGTTAATTGCGCTAGCTTCGCCGCGCAACACGCCCCGCGGCGCCGCCGCAGTTCCGCCTTCTGGAGGCCCGCCGATGAAAGCCCTGCTCGCCCCCCTCTGCGCCGTCGCGCTCGCCCTGTCAGCGCTGTCGGCGCAGGCGCAGTCGGCGTTGAACGACATCCTGTCCTCCGGCGTGCTGAAGGTCGGCACCACCGGCGACTGGAACCCGATGACGATGCGCGACCCCGCGACGAACGGCTATGTCGGCTTCGACATCGACGTGATGACGGCGCTGGCCGAGGACCTTGGCGTGAAGGTCGAGTTCGTCCCGACCGACTGGAAGACGCTGGTCGCGGGCGTCGTGGCGGGGAAGTACCACATCACCGGCTCCGCCTCGATCTCGGCGGCGCGGGCCAAGGCGGCGGGGTTCTCGCGCAGCTATTTCTCGCTGGTCACAGTGCCGCTGACCCTCGCCGAGAACGAAGGGCGCTTCCGGGAGTGGAGCGATCTCGACAAGCCGGAGGTGACAGTCGCCGCCACGCTCGGCACGACGCAGGAACAGCAGGTGAAGCAGTATCTGCCGAACGCGACGCACAAGATCGTCGAGGCTCCGGCGCGCGACTTTCAGGAAGTGCTCTCCGGCCGGGCCGACGCGCACATCACCTCCAATGTCGAGGCGTTCAAGCTGATCGACCAGTATCCGCAGCTGACGATCATGCCGGTGGAAGAGCCCATCGCGCGCACGCCGGTCGCGATGCTGCTGCCGCAGGCCGATCAGGTCTGGATCAACTACGTCAACACCTGGATCGAGTTGCAGACCGAGCGCGGCCTGTTCTACGACCTCGCAGCCAAATGGCGGCTGGCGGAGTAGGCGGCCGCGGCTCGGGGGACGGTCCGGTCCAGCGCGCCCGGGGCGGGCGGTCGGACCTGCGGGCGCGCGCCGCCCGCGCCGCCCGCGCCGCCCGATCGCGCGCGTCGATGTCGAGCGGCGCAAAGCAGGGTGACCGCGCTCGTGGACATGCCGCATGCGCCCGCGACCTTCGACCTCGCATCGCTCTGAAAAGCCCGTCCAGTCGTATGGAGCGATGCGAGGCCCAGACGGCGCGTCAGCCGAGCGCGTCGAAACGCCGTGGACCTCGTTCGTCGGGCGCGCCGTCCGCTCGACGGCATCCCGGTCCCCCTCGCAGCGATCCACGCCGCCAGAGCCGTCTCGGCCCTACAGCGCGTCGCGTGGCGCCCGCCCTGCGAAGAAGGCGTCGAGATTGTCGAGCGCGCGAAAGCCCATCGCGTCGCGCGTGCGCACCGTCGCGCTGCCGACATGCGGGCTCATGAAGATCGCCTCATGGGCGGCGAAGGCGGGGTTGCCGCCCGGCTCGGTCTCGAACACGTCGAGCCCTGCGCCCGCCAGTCGCCCGGACTCGATCGCCGCGCGCAGCGCCGCCTCGTCCACCAGCGACCCGCGGGCGGTGTTGACGAGGATCGCGCCCTTCGGCATCAGCGCGATCCGCTCCGCGTTCATCAGCCGGAAGGTCTCGGGCGTCGCGGGACAGTGGAGCGACAGGAAATCCGACACGGCGAGCAGGCTGTCGAGATCGGCGTGGAAGATCGCGCCCTGCTCCTCCTCGGGGCCGAGCCGGCTGCGGTTGAAATAGTGGATCTCCATATCGAAGCCGCGCGCCTTGCGGGCGAAGGCGCGGCCCACCCGGCCCATCCCCACGATGCCGAGCCGCGACCCCGTCAGCTGCTTGCCGACCATGAAGGCGGGCGACCAGAAATCCCACGCCCCGCTGCGCACCAGCCGGTCGCCTTCGACGGCCCGCCGCGCCGCGCCCAGCATCAGCATCATCGCCAGTTCCGCCGTGGCGTCCGACAGCACGTCGGGCGTGTTGGTCACCACGATCCCGCGCGCGCGCAGCGCCGGCAGGTCGCAATGATCCACGCCCACCGAGTGATTGGCGACGATCTTCAGCCGCGGATCGAGCCGCGCCGCCACCTCCGCCGAGAAGCGCTCCGAATGGCAGGGGATCATCCCGTCCGCCCGCGCGCTCATCGCGACGATCTCCTCGTGCGTCGCGGGGCGATCCTCCTCGGCGAGGATCACCTCGTAGTCGCGCCGCGCCCGCGCCAGCGTCGCGTCCGACAGCCGTCGAGGGATCCAGATGGTCTTGCGGTCGGCCATGTCGCGGCTCAGTAGGTCTTGTCGCGCAGGCTGCTCAAGAAGTCCCAGCCGGCGAAGCCCGCCGTCGCGGCTGCGATCAGGATCAGGTCGAGGCTCGGCACTTTCCAGATGAGGATGCCGAGAAAGGTCGCCAGCACGCAGAAGGCGAGCAAGGCCATGATCGCGTTCATCGTCTCTCTCCTCTCAGCAGCCGAGCCGGCCGGCGAGCCAGCGCGCCGTCCGCAAAAGCCGCGCGTCGTCGCCGCGCCGTCCGACGATCTGAAGCCCCATCGGCAGGCCGTCGGCGCTTGCGAAAGCGGGGATGGTGACGGCGGGGTTGCCCGTGAGGGTGAACAGCCCGTTGAAGATGGCGTCGCCGGTCGAGCCGAGCCCTTTGGGCGCCGGTCCGAGCGCCGCAGGGCAGAGCAGTGCGTCGCAGCGCGTGAAGACCTCGTCGAGGCCGGCGTTGAACACCTGCCGCCAGTCGAGCGCCGCGAGATAGTCGCGCGCTAGGATCGACTCGCCGTCGAGGATCGCCTTGCGCGTCTCGGCGCCGAGCAGGTCGAAGCCGTCGCGGCGATAGGCGTGATAATACTTCGCCATCTCGGCGAAATTGATCCGCGCGCGCAGGGCGGCCGCCTCGTCGAAGGCGGAGGGCAGCTCAGTTTCGAACAGCTGCTCGCCAAGTTCGTCCTTCAGTTCCTCGAAGGCGGCGTGAAGCTGCGGATCGGCGTCGCCCCATCGCGGCAGCTTGACGAAGGCGAAGACCGGGGCGAGCGGCGGTTCGGTCTGCGCTGTCGCCAGCAGCCGCGGCGCCGGGGCGGGGCAGGTGGCCGGGTCCGCCGGGTCGAAGCCGAACAGCGCGTCGCCGATCAGCGCCGCGCAGGCGGGCGTTTTCCCGAAAACACCGAGCGTGTCGAGGCTGTGCGACTGCATCAGCACGCCGGTACGCGGGACCGCGCCGAAGCTCGGCTTGAAGCCCGTAACGCCGCAGAACGAGGCCGGGCGGATCACCGAGCCGCCTGTCTGCGTCCCGACGGCGAGCGGGACCATCCCCGCGCCCACCGCCGCCGCCGAGCCCGCCGAGGATCCGCCGGGCGTATGCTCGGGGTTGTGCGGGTTGCGCGTCTTGCTCGGCGTCAGGAAGGCCAGTTCCGTGGTCGTCGTCTTGCCCATGATCACGGCGCCGGCGGCTTTCAGCCGGTCCACGATCCAGGCGTCGCGCGCGGGCTTGCGGCCCGCGTCGCGCCTGGCTCCGTTCTCGGTCGGGATGCGGGCGGTGTCGATCACGTCCTTCAGCCCAACCGGCAGCCCATGCAGCGGCCCGATCGCCCGCCCCGTGGCCCGATGCGCGTCGAGCGCCTTGGCCTGCGCGCGGGCGAACTCCGCGTCGAACCAGGCCCATGCCTGGACTTCCGGCTCGCGCGCCTCGATGCGCGCGACGCAGGCCTCGACCAGCTCCACGGCCCGCAGCGCGCCCGAAGCGAGCCTGTCGCGCAGCGCCACGGCGTCGAGCGCGAAAATATCCGCCGCCTCAGTTCCCATAGAGCGCCTCGGGCAGATAGAACACGATGCCGGGGAAGGCGTACATCAGCCCCATCGATATGAAGACGCAGAACAGGAAGGGCATGCAGCCGGCGAAAATCTGCGTCAGCTTCACTTCGGGCGGCGCGATGCCCTTGAGGTAATAGGCCGACATCGCCATCGGCGGCGTCAGGAAGCTCGTCTGCAGGTTCAACGCCACGAGAATCCCGAAGAACAGCGGGTCGATCCCGAACAGCGGCAGCAGCGGCAGGAAGATCGGCACGAATATGATGATGATCTCCGACCATTCCAGGGGCCAGCCCAGCAGGAAGATGATCAGCTGCGCGAGCAGCAGGAACATCAGCGGCGACATGTCGAGGCTCTGCACGAACTCCGAGATGATGTGCTCGCCGCCGAGATAGGAGAACACCGAGGAGAAGGTGTAGGAGCCGACGAACAGCCAGCACACCATCGCCGTGGTGCGCAGCGTGAGGTAGACGCTCTCGCGCAGCCGCTGCCAGTTCATCGCGCGATAGGCGATCGCCAGCACGATGCCGCCGAGCGCGCCCATCGAGGCGGCTTCGGTCGGGGTGGCGAGGCCGAACAGGATCGAGCCGAGCACGGCGAAGATCAGGAACGCCAGCGGGAAGAACGACGTGGCGATCATCGCCAGCAGACGGCTCATCGGCACGTCCGGGACTTCGTCGGCTGTCGGCTTCGGCGCGACCGAGGGCTGAAGGATCGAGCGGCCCATCACATAGACGAGGTAGAGGCCCACCAGCGTGAAGCCCGGCAGCAACGCGCCCGCATAGAGCCGCACGATCGACACGCCCGACGCCGCAGCATAGACGATCAGCATGATCGACGGCGGGATGAGGATGCCCAGCGTTCCGCCCGCGCAGATGATGCCCGAGGCGAAGGAGCGGTCGTAGCGCGCCTTAAGCATCGCCGGCAGCGCCAGCAGCCCCATCAGCGTCACCACCGCGCCGACGATGCCGGTCGCCGTGGCGAACAGCGCGCAGGTGATCAGCGCCGCCACCCCCATCGAGCCGGGGACGTTCTTCGCCGCGACGTTGAGCGTCGAGAACAACCGGTCGACGATGTTCGCGCGCTCGACGATATAGCCCATGAAAAGGAACAGGGGCACGGCGGTCAGCACTTCGTTCGACATCACCGTATAGGTCTGGTTGATGAAGAGGTCGAAGATGCGGTTGTTGTAGAACCCCTCGATCCAGAGCGACGTGCTCTCCCACCAGCCCGCGTCCTCGCCGAGACGGTTGTAGCCGCGCCACATCCGGCCCGCATCGAAATAGGCGTAGTAGCCGAAGGCGATGCCCATCGCCATCAGCGTGAAGGCGATCGGGAAGCCGAGGAACACCACCATGATGAACAGCCCCAGCATGACCAGGGCGATTTCCGGATTCGTCATGGATGGGCGTCCTTTTCGGCCTCGGCGGCGCGCTGCATCAGCAGGTCTTCCGTCTCGAAGACGTCTTCGTCGGCCTTGAGCCATTCATTGGTGCGGATGGCGAGGAGGCAGCGCATGATCTGCGCGATCCCCTGGATGAACAGCAGGAGGCCGGCGGCGACGATCACGGTCTTGAACTGGTAGATCGGAACGCCCGCGGGGCTGTTCACCGACACTTCGCCGAAGCGCCATGAGCGCTCGGCGTATTTCCAGCCCGAAATGATCAGGGCGAGCACGCCGGGAAAGAAAAAGAAGATGTAGAGGACCAGATCGACGCGCGCCTGATTCCGCGGCTCCCACAGCCGGTAGAGGAAGTCGCCGCGCACATGGCCGCCGCGCGACAGCGTGTAGGCGCCGCCCATCATGAACAGCGTGCCGTACATCATGAAGGAGACGTCGAGCGCCCAAGCGGTGGGATTGTTGAAGAGGTAGCGGACGATCACCTCATAGCCCGTCCCGAAGGCCATGAGCAGGATCAGCCAGGCGAATGCCTTGCCGAACCAGGCCGACAGGCTGTCGGCGAAGCGGATGAAGCCGATCATGGGCGCGTTATCCCAAGGAGGAAGTCCCTCCGGCGCGAGCGTCGGAGGGGGGATGGACTGCTACGCGGCGAGCGGATCAGATGCTCAGCTTGCCCGGGAAGTAGTGGTTGTAGGCGAGCGCGTAGTCCGGCGCGTTCATCAGCTCGTAATACGTCACCTGCTCGACCCAGGCGCGTTGGCTGTCCATGACGCGCTTCATGAACGGATCCTGCTCGAGCTCGACGATGAGCTTGTCCCAGGCCGCGATCTGGGCGGCGAGGATGTCTTTCGAGGTGCGATGGATCGTGACGCCCTCATCCTCCTGCAGCTCGCGCAGGTCCTTGGAGTACTCGCGCATCGCCAGCGCCGTGTTCGAGGTCGATGCGGCCTCGACGGCGTAGCGCATGATCGCCCGCAGGTCGGGGTCGAGATCCTCCATGAAGTCGCGGTTGAACAGGAACTCGAAGCTCTCCGAGGCCTGATGATACGACGACAGGTAGTAGTTCTTAGCCACGTCCTGCGCGCCGAAACGGCGGTCGGAGGAGGGGTTGTTGAACTCGAACGCGTCGATCACGCCGCGCTCCATCGCCGGGACGATCTCGCCGCCGGGCAGCTGCGCGACCGACATGCCCATCGACTGCAGCAGGTCCGCCGCGAGGCCCACGGTGCGGTACTTGAAACCCTGCAGGTCGGCGGCCGTGTTGACCTCCTGCTTGAACCAGCCGAAGGGCTGCGCGAACATCGGGAAGCCGAGATAGCCCTCGATGTTGAGTCCCATCACGTCCTGCGTCAGCTCGCGGTAGAACTCGGCGCCGCCGCCCTGGTAGAACCAGCTCAGCATGGTGGTCGCCGAGCCGCCCCAGACCGGGCCGGTGCCGAACAGCGAGGCGGCCTTGCTCTTGCCGTACCAGTAGACCGGCACCGAGTGGGCGGCGTCGAGCACGCCGTCATTGACTGCGTCGAGCACCTGGAAGGCGCCGACGACGGCGCCGGCGGGCAGCAGGTCGATCTTGAGGCGGCCGCCCGACATCTCCTCGACGCGGGTTACGTATTCGCGGGCGAAGTCCATCCAGATGTCGGAGGCCGGCCATGAGGTTTGCATCTTCACCACGAGCGGAGCCTGCGCCAGCACTGCGGGCGCGGCGAGAGCGCCTGCGCCAGCGCCGCCGGCGACGGCGGCGCCGCGCAGGAACAGGCGACGGTTCATCGGTTTGTGTTCGGTCATCGTTTCTCTCCCAGCAGCCGAGCCGCGGTTTCATCCGGCTCTGGCCTCCATCTTCGAACGCACGGGCGACGGTCGTCCCCGAATGGGTTGCGACCATGGCGCCGATGGACCGGGGCGCCAAGGCCGGGTTGCAGAAGAAAGACCGTTTCCAGGGACGTCGAGGATGAATTCGTCCGCATTCACCCCCCGGCGCGCGCCTCGCAGCCCCCCGGCGCGCAACGCGCGCGCCCTTCTCCCGCGCGGGTCGCCAATCCGACCGCTACCGGCCTGCGCCGCCCCCTTGCCGAACCCGCATCGGCCTCTTGCGGGCGCGACATCCGTTGCGACAGGTGAAGCGGATCTTCGACGATGCGCTGGCCAGCCTCGACGCCGAGTTCGCCGGACTGGATGCGACCGAGGGTCGACCCTCGATCCAGCCCGAGCGGCTGATGCGCGCGAGCCTGATCCAGATCGTGGTCTCTGTGCGCTCCGAGCGCCAGCTAATGGAGCGGAGGCAGCACAATCCGCCGTTGCGCTGGTTCGCAGGCCTCGGTGTGGACGATCCCCTGCGAGTTCCCACGATGTTCACCAGGAACCGCGACCGGCTGCTGACGACGGACATGTCGCGCAAGTTCCTCGCGGCCATCCGCGCCCACCGCGAGGTGGCGCCGCTGCTGTCGGACGGGCACTTCTCGGTCGACGGCGCGCTGATCAAGGCGTGGGCCTCGATGCAGAGGTTCCAGCCCAAGCCGCAGGACGCGCCGGTTGACGCTCGGGGCCGACAAGGGCCACGACAGCGCCGACTTCGTCGCCGAACTGCGCCAGGCCTGCGTCACCCCGCATGTCGCCCAGACAGCGCGCCATCCCGCCATCGACGACCGCACCACCCGGCGCCCGGGCTACGCCGTCTCCCAGCAGCGCCGCAAGAAGATCGGGGAGCCCTTCGGCTGTGTGAAGACCGTGGGCGGCATGGCGCAGACCGTCCTGCGCGGCCTCGAAAGGGTCCGCGCCCGCTCACCCTCACCATGGCGGCCAACAACCTCGCGCGCGTTCCCACGCTGCTCGCGGCCTGAGCAAGGGGCCGGGCCAACCCCAGGCTGGGGAGTGGGACCGCCACAGCATCCCACCCTCGGAATGAAGTACCGTTCCCGCCGCGCTGCGTCTTCAGAAGCCTGTTGGATCAGCCGCCGCGAACGCCTTCGGCGATCTCCGCGAGGCGCGCGCGCACCGCGTCGACGGCCACGACATAGGCGTCGAGAGCGCCGGCGAGCTGCGGCGCGGCCGCGGCGATCTCGGCGTGACGCGCATAGGTCAGAACGGCGGCGACCGCGAGCGCCGCCGCCGCAGCGAACCCCCACAGGAACCCGCCCGCCCCCCGGCTCTCCTCGGGCGCTTCGAGCGAGCGGGCGAACTGCGCGTCCGGCGGCGGCGTCGGTTCGGAGGGGAGTGCGAAGAATTCCGCCGGGATCGACTCCGGCTCGGGCGCAACCGCCGCGCCGTCCGACGCAACCGGCGGCGCCGCGCCCGGCGCGTCGGGCCAGACGGTCCATTCCGCGTTGCAGGCGCTGCAGCGCACCGCGCGTCCCGTCGCGGGAAAATGGGCGTCGGACGCCCTGTAGCGGGCGTCGCAGGCCGGGCAGGTGATCAGCATCTCCGCCTCGCTGGCTGGCGCGGGAAATCGCGTGAAGCCTATAGCCCGCAAGCCGTTTCGCGCCAAGCGGTCTTGAGCCGGCCCGCGCGCTCTGCGAGTGTCTCGCCGCATCTGCACTCGGGGGCTGGGGTGATCGAATTCGCGCAGGCGCAGGTCGGCTATGACGGGCGGGCGGTGTTGCGCGACGCGACGCTGACGCTGGAGCCGGGCTCTCTGCATTTCCTCACCGGTCGCTCCGGCGCCGGCAAGACGACGCTGCTCAAGCTGATCTACATGGCGTTGCGCCCCGCCGCCGGGGCCGTGCGCGTCTTCGGGCGCGACACCTGCGAGGTCGGCACCGCCGAGCGGGCGGCGCTGCGCCGGCGCATGGGGCTGGTGCTGCAGGATTGCGACCTGCTCGACCATCTGCCGCTGTTCGACAACATCGCGCTGCCCTTGCGGGTCGCGGGCGCGCGCGTGGCCGAGCGGGCCGAGGACGTCGCGGCGCTGGCGAAATGGGTCGGGCTCGGCGATCGGCTCGACGCGCGTCCGCCGGAACTGTCCTCGGGCGAGCGGCAGCGCGCCGCCGTCGCGCGCGCGCTGATCGCAGCCCCCGACATCGTGCTGGCCGACGAGCCCACGGGCGATGTCGACGCGGAGGCCGCCGAGCGCATCCTGCGGCTGTTTCTGGAACTCAACGAGGTGGGGCGCACCGTGCTGATCGCAACGCACGATCTTGCGCTCATCCGCAAGGCGCAGGGGCGCGCGCGCGCGCGCACGCTGCGCATCGAGGACGGTGTGGTGATCCGCGCCGGAGCCGCCCTGTGAGCGCGGGACCCGCGCTCCCGCTCGCGCCGCGCTCCGCCGCTCCCGATCTCGTGGCGCTGGTCGCGGCGGCGATGTGCTTTCTGGCGGTGCTCGCATTGGGGGCGGCGGACGGCGCGGCGCGCGTCGCCGGGGCGTGGCGCGGCGGGCTGGAGGGGGCGGCGACCGTCGTCGTCCCCGCCGGCGCGGACGCGGCGCAGACCGGCGCGCGCGCCGACGCCGCCATCGCCGCTTTGCTCGAGGCGGGCGGCCTCGCGGAGGCGCGCGCCCTGCCGCCCGACGAGGTCGCGGCGCTGATGCGGCCCTGGATCGGCGCGGAGCCGGTCGGGGGCGCGCTGCCGGCGCTGCTCGCGCTGACGCCGGCGCCGGACTTCGACCCGGTCGCGGCGCAGGCGGCGCTCGACGCGGCGGCGCCGGGGGCTGCGCTCGACGATCATGCGCTGTGGCGCGCGCGGGTCGAGGGGGCGGCGACGGCGTTCCGCAATCTCGCGCTGGGCTCGATCGCGCTGATGGGAGGGGCGCTCGCGGCGATGGTCGCGGCGGCGGCGCGGGCGAGCCTCGCCGGGGCGGCCTCGACGGTGCGCACGCTGCGGCTGTTGGGCGCGCAGGACGGCTTCGTCGCGCGGGTGTTCGAGCGGCCCATCGCGTGGCGGGCGCTCGCCGGGGGCGCGGTCGGAGCGGCGGCGGCGGCGCTGGCGGCGGCGGCGCTTCCCGATTTCGACGTCGCGGAAGCGCTTGGCGCGGCGTCGGAGCCGGGCGCGCCGTCGGGCATGGCGCTGCGGGCCGTGGCGCTGGCGCCGCTGGCCGCCGCGGCGACCGCCTGGGCGACGGCGCGGCTGTCGATCCTGAGCCTGCTGCGTCGGATCGAGCGATGAGCGGTCGGGCGGTCGAGACCCTTCGGGGCGGGCTCTACTACGCGGCGTTCTATCTCTCGATGGCGGTCTGCGGGGCGGCGTTCTTCGTCCCTGCGGCGCTGTCCGCGCCGCTCGCGCGCCGGCTCTCCAAGGCGTTCTTCTGGTGGAACGAGGTCCTGCTGCGGGCGCTGTGCGGGCTGCGGGTGGAGGTGCGGGGCGAGGTTCCCGCCGGGCCTGCGATGGTGGCCGCGAAGCACCAGTCGATGCTCGACGTCTTCGCGCTGTACCGCGCGTTGCCCCGACCCCGCTTCGTGATGAAGCGGGAGCTGACCCGCGCGCCGGTGTTCGGCTGGTTCGCGCTGCGCGTCGGCACGGTGCCGGTCGATCGCGGCGGCGGCGGGGCGGCGATGCGCGAGATGGTCGCGCGGATGACCGACGGCGGCGCCGAGTTCGGCCAGCTCGTGATCTATCCGCAGGGCACGCGCGTCGCGCCGGGGGCGCACAAGCCCTACAAGATCGGCGCGCATGCGCTCTACGAGGCGAGCGGGCTGGCTTGCGTCCCCGTCGCGGGCGACGCCGGCGTCTTCCAGCCCAAGGGGGTGCGCGTGCGCAAGGGAGTCGCCGTGATCGAGTTCCTGCCCCCCATCCCGCCGGGTCTGAAGCGCGAGGCGTTCATGGCGCGGCTGGAGGCCGAGATCGAGGCGGCTTCGACGCGGCTGGCGGCGGAGGCGCGGCCTCGCTGAGCCTCAGATCGCGGCCTTGCGCCCCATGGCGAGGAACTTCTCGCGGCGCTCGGCGCGCAGCTGTTCGGGGGACAGGCCGTCGAGCGCGCCGAGCATGCGCACGATCGCGCGGCCGGTCTCGGCGATCGCCTCCAGCGGCGCGCGCTGGGCGCCTCCGAGCGGCTCGGGGATCACCTCGTCGATCACGCCGAGCTTGAGAAGGTCCTGCGCGGTCAGCCGCAGGGCGGCGGCGGCTTCGCGCATCTTCTCGGCGTCCTTCCACAGGATCGAGGCGCAGCCCTCGGGCGAGA
>NZ_DAIQNN010000044.1:0-25318 GCF_036788415.1 Rubrimonas sp.
TCGAGAAGAACAGGTGCTCGTTGAGGCATTCGTCGCGCATCCGGCCCTGGAAGCTTTCGGCGAAAGGGTTCGCCCCGGCCTCCTGCTCCCGGAGGATGCCGATGATCTGTTCCTCGGTGAACCTGCTGCGTTTCATTCCGGTCCCTTCCTGATGGTCGGGATTCCAGCACGCCGTGCAGGAGAAACAAGGGGTCAGGTCAGTCTGGGCTGCGAGCCACAAGTTGCGCCAAGGCGGGGGTGGAGACTCGCCAGCTCAAGCCCCCAAGCCGGGGCGGCGCGCGCAAGCTGCACCACAAGCTGATGGTGCTGGACGACCGCTGCATCGTCGCGGGCAGCTTCAACTACACCGGGCCGGCGAACCATGGGAACGACGAGAACATCCTTGCGATCGGCGATCTCGGTCCCACCGACCCCGATTTCGAGGCGATGGAGCGGGATTTCGCGCTTCCCGTGCCCGCGGAGATCGACCGGATCGTCGCGGGGCAGTGCGAGCCGCTCCAGCGCGCAAGCCGAGCCGAGGGACTCGGTAAATCCGGTTCTCTTCTTTCAAAACAACGGTCCCCACCGCGTGAACTGCTTCTTTCGGATGGATCTCCGCTCCAGCCGGCGCGACGGGCGCTCACTCCGTCAGGCGCCCGACCGCCGCGTCGGCCTTTCCGGCCTCGAGCGCCTCGCGCTCCTGCAGCCAGGTCTCGATCGCCCAGGCCAGCCGGAGCCAGCGCGGATCGATCGGCGCGCCATGCGCCATGCCGTGCAGGATCTCCGTCCGCGCGCCATAGCTCAGCGCGATGGCGGCGAGGTCGGAGACCGGGATGAACGCGTCGCGGTCGCCGAGCAACGCCAGCACCGGCGACCGGCGCACCAGCGGCCAGACCGGCCAGTCCCAGGTCAGCCCGTCGAAAAGCGCCTGCGGACTTTCCGGGCGGGGGACCGGCGCGACTTCGGCGATCCAGTCCTCCGGCGTGTCCTCGGTGAAGAGCGCCCGTCGCGCCGCCTCGACCCCCAGCAGCCCGCCGCCGCCGATCTGGGTGAGCATCAGCGCCGCCAGCACGCGCGGATGCCGCGCGCTCAGCCGCCACAGCGACGGCCCCAGCCCGAACGGCCCTGGCGCGGCGACGAGGATCAGCCCCGCGACCCGCCGCTCCGCCGCCAGATGCTGCGCCACCAGCCCGCCCAGCGAATGGCCGATCAGCACGGGCGGCGCCTCGAGCGCGTCCGCCGCCGCGCGCGCCGCCGCCACCAGCGCGCGCAGCCGCACGCCGCGCGCCCCCGGAGGCGCGAGCCGCGGCGCCGACACCACGCGCCCGCGCCGCGCGAACCAGGGCGCGACGAAGCGGGTCCAGATCTCGGGGCCTGCGAAAGCGCCGTGCAGGAACAGGAGCGGCGGCTGGCTGGGCATTTGCGCCCGGGCTCAGGCGGCGCCGAGCCGGCCGGTCAGCGCGTAGTCGAGCAGCGCCGCGACCTGCTCGGGCGTCTCGGCGACCGCCTGCGCCGCGGCGTCCACCTCCTTGAGCGCATGGGCGTGCTCGGGCGGATGCATCACGATCAGCGGCTTGCCGAGCGCTGCGGCGTAGCCGGCGTCGAAGGCGGCGTTCCACTGCTTGTACTGGGTTCCGAAGCGCACGACGACCACGTCGGCCTTGCCGATCAGCGTGCGGGTGCGGATCGCGTTGAGCTGGGCGCCCTTGCGGTCATGCCAGAACTTGTCGGCTTCCGCCCCGAGGATCTCGGCGCCGCAATCGTCGGACGCCGCGTGATCGGTCACCGGCGCGGTGAAGACGATGTCGAGCCCGCGCGCCTGCGCCTGCGCCGCGATCGCCTCGCGCCAGTCGGTGTGGATCTCGCCCGACAGATAGACCGTCCAGCCCATGCGCCCCTCCCCTCGTCCGGAACAGGCGCGACCCTGCCCCGTGGCGGGCGGCGCGTCCAGAGCGGCGATGGGAGGGCGCCCGGCGGTCAGGCGGGCGGCTCAGGCGGGCGGGTCGGGCGGGCGCAGGATCAGCCGCCCCGCCTGCTCGCGCGGATGCATCGCCCGGCTGCGCGCGCCGCGCGGCAGCCGGGCGGGGACCGGGCGGGCGACTTCGTCGGCATGGGCGAGCGCGTTGGCGAAGGCCGCCCCGGGCGCCGCCAGCAGGTCGAGCAGATGCGAGAGGTCCTCGATCCGCTCGGCGACGACATGCACGACCTGCCCTTCGCGCTGCACCCGCCCCGTCGCCCGCATCAGCCGCGACGCGATCACCGCGCGGCGGAACCGCTCGTAGACCTTGGCCCAGATCACCACGTTGACGATCCCCGTCTCGTCCTCGAGCGTGGCGAACAGCACGCCCTTGGCGCTGCCGGGGCGCTGGCGCACGATCACCAGCCCGCACACCGCCACCAGCGCGCCCTGCGGCGGCGCGTCGAGCTGCGCCGCAGGGATGCAGGCGGGCGGGCGCGGCCAGGAGGGGGGCGTGGTCATGTGAGTGAACATAAACGGAACATTGTGGCGCCGCAAGTCAGCGCAGGGCGCGCCCCTTGAAGATCGCGCCGGCGCCGAAGCGGGCGCGGATGCGGTCGGCGGCGCGCTCGGCCTCGGCGCGCGCGCCGGCGCCGGGGTCGAGCAGGTCGGCCTCAGCCCCCGCCGCCGCCTCGGGGCAGAGGTCCGACAGGCCGACGCCGATCAGCCGAAGCGGCCCGGTCTCGCCCGCCTGCGTAAGAAGCCCCTGCGCCGCGCGCCAGATCGCGTCGGCCATCTGCGTGGGCGACCGCAGCGCCCGCCGCCGCGTGATCAGGCGGAAATCGGCGCGCTTGAGCTTCACCGTGACCACCCTCCCCGCCAGCCCCCGCGCCTTGGCCCGCCCGGAGACCTTCTCCGACAGCCGCCAGAGATGGCCCTCCAGCAGGTCGCGGTCGGCGATGTCGGTCTCGAAGGTGATCTCGTTGGAGATGCTCTTGATCTCGGCGTCGCGCTCGACCCGGCGTGCGTCGCGGCCATGGGCGAGCGCCTGCAGCCGCAGCCCCGACGCGCCGAACTTCGCGACCAGCGCGCGCGGATCGGCCCGGCGCAGATCGGCGAGCGTGCGCAGCCCCTCCGCTTCCAGCGCCGCCCGGGTGCGCGCGCCGACGCCCCAGATCGCGCTCACGGGGCGGTCGGCGAGGAACGCCTCGGTCTCCGCCCGCCCGACCACCGAAAAGCCGCGCGGCTTGTCGAGGTCGGAGGCGATCTTGGCGAGGAACTTGTTGTGCGACAGACCGACCGACACGGTGAGCCCCACCTCGCGCTCGACCTGACGGGCGAGCCGCGCCAGCAGGATGGCGGGGGGAGCGCCGTGCAGGAGCCGGGTGCCCGACAGGTCGAGAAACGCCTCGTCGAGCGACAGCGGCTCGATGGCGGGGGTCAGCGCCTCCATCATCGCGCGAATGGCGCGCGAGGCCTGCGCATAGGCGTCGAAGCGCGGCTTCAGCACCACCGCGTCGGGGCAGAGCGCCAGCGCCTTGAACATCGGCATCGCCGAGCGGACGCCGCGGATGCGCGCGACATAGCAGGCGGTGCTGACGACGCCGCGCCGCCCGCCGCCCACGATCACCGGCTTGTCGCGGAGCGAGGGGTCGTCGCGCTTCTCGACGGCGGCGAAGAAGGCGTCGCAATCGACATGGGCGATCTGCAGCGCGGGGTCGAAGAGTTCGGGATGGCGCAGGAGGCGCGGCGAGCGGCAGGCGGGGCAGCGGCTTGCGGCGGCGGGCGCGACCGTCAGGCAGTCGCGGCATAGGGCGCTCTCGGCGAGGGTCATGGGGCCGTCTCCGCGGGCGCAAGGCCGACCATGGCGCGGACGTCGTCGGGCGATGCGCCGGCGTCGCGCAGGCTGGCGAGGCTGCGGGCGTCGTCGCGCTTGGCGAGGCGCTGGCCCGAGGCGTCGCGGATCAGGCGGTGATGGCGGTAGGCGGGCGTCGGCAGGCCGAGCAGCGCCTGCAGGACGACATGGAGCGCGGTCGCGGCGAACAGGTCCTCGCCGCGGGTGACATGGGTGACGCCCTGCGCGGCGTCGTCCACCACGACGGCGAGGTGATAGGCGGCGGCGGCGTCCTTGCGCGCCAGCACCGCGTCGCCCTCGCGGCGCAGCAGCGCGTCGGGGTCGAGCGGGCGCCAGCCGGTCTCGCCCTGCGGGCCGGCGCCGATCTCCGTGAAGCCGAGGCGCGGCAGGCTTGGGCCGAGCGCCTCCAGCGCGCGGGCGAGGTCGAGGCGCTGGGCGACGGGGCCGTCGGGCGGCGCCGTGCGGTTGCGGCAGGTTCCAGGATAGACCGGCGGCGCGTCGGCGCCTTCCTGCGGGGCGGCGGCTGCGGCGGCGATGTCGGCGCGGGTGCAGCCGCAGGGGTAGAGGACGCCCAAAGCTTCGAGCCGGGCCAGCGCCTGCGCGTAGGCGTCCGCGCGGCCCGACTGGCGCAGGACGGGGCCGTCCCAGCGCAGGCCGAGCCAGCGGAGGTCTTCGGCGATGGCGGCGGCGAAGCCCTCGCGGCTGCGCCCGGCGTCGAGATCCTCGATGCGCAGCAGGAAGCGCCCGCCGGCGGCGCGCGCGGCGTCATGGGCGAGCATTGCGGAGAAGGCGTGGCCGAGATGCAGCCGTCCGCTCGGGCTGGGCGCGAAGCGTTCGACCGGCGGATCGGCGGGAGAAGATCGGTTGTCAGCCACGGGGACGGCCTCTAAGCAGGGCGGCGCGCGTCGGCGCGCCCGCGCCTGGCGTTGAGAATCGCAGATTCGCGCGAGGGTTTCCATGTTCGCCATGAAAGACGTGCCGCAGGCCGCGAAGCTTCTGGGCCTCGCCGGGCTGATCCCCTTCGTCGGCCTCGCGGCCCTCGCCTTCGCCGCGCCGGACACGCCGGCGGTGCAGTGGCTGGCGGCTTACGCGGCGACGATTCTCGCCTTTCTTGGGGGCTGCCGCTGGGGGCTCGCCTCGGCGGGGATGGGCGACGGGCCGCAGCTCTGGCCGCTGCTTTACGCCGTCAGCCCGTCGCTCTGGGCCTGGGTGGCGCTGACGAGCCCGGCGCCGCTGAATCTGGGGCTGCTGGCTGCGGGGCTGGCTTATCTTCTGGTCGCGGACCTGTCGCTGACGCGCTTCGGCGGCGCGCCGAAATGGTGGCCGGCGCTGCGCGCGCCGCTGACGCTGGTCGCCGTGCCCTCGCTGGTGGCGGCGATGTTCGCCTGAAGCGGGCATGTCGCGCAAAATTCGCGCGGTCGGATGCGCTTCCCTCTTGACCGCGCGCGCCTTCGGCTCCTATCTGCCGCTCAGCCGGTTGGCACTCGCCGGCGGGGAGTGCTAACAGCCTGAGGCCTCCCGCCGACCGAAACATGCATTGAGGGAGCGACAGCATGAACTTCAAGCCCCTGCACGACCGCGTTCTGGTCCGCCGCATCGAGAGCGACGCGAAGACCGCCGGCGGGCTGATCATCCCCGACACCGCCAAGGAGAAGCCGCAGGAAGGCGAAGTGATCGCGGTGGGCGAAGGCGCCCGCAAGGACAGCGGCGAGCTGATCCCGATGGCCGTCAAGGCCGGCGACCGCATCCTGTTCGGCAAGTGGTCGGGCACCGAAGTCAAGATCGACGGCGAGGACCTCCTGATCATGAAGGAGAGCGACATCCTCGGCGTGATCGAGGGTTCGGCCGCCGCGAAGAAGGCCGCCTGATCGACGCCGCCTGCGTGATCTCGTCAGACATTTCAGGAGAATAGACACATGGCTGCGAAAGAAGTCCGCTTCCATTCCGACGCCCGCGACCGCATGATGCGCGGCGTCAACACCCTCGCCGACGCGGTGAAGGTGACGCTCGGGCCCAAGGGCCGCAACGTCGTGCTCGACAAGTCGTTCGGCGCGCCCCGCATCACCAAGGACGGCGTCTCGGTCGCCAAGGAGATCGAGCTCTCCGACAAGTTCGAGAACATGGGCGCGCAGATGGTGCGCGAAGTGGCCTCGAAGACCAACGACACCGCCGGCGACGGCACCACGACCGCGACCGTTCTCGCCCAGGCGATCATGGTCGAGGGCATGAAGACCATCGCCGCCGGCATGAACCCGATGGACGTCAAGCGCGGCATCGACGCCGCCGTGCTCAAGGTCGTCGCCGAGATCAAGGCGATGGCGCGTCCCGTCACCGGTTCCGAGGAAGTCGCCCAGGTCGGCACCATCTCGGCCAATGGCGAGAAGATCATCGGCGAGAAGATCGCCGAGGCGATGCAGACCGTCGGCAACGAGGGCGTCATCACCGTCGAAGAGTCGAAGTCGATGGAGTTCGAACTCGAGACGGTCGAGGGCATGCAGTTCGACCGCGGCTATCTGAGCCCCTACTTCATCACCAACGCCGACAAGATGGTGGCCGAGCTTGAGGACTGCTACGTCCTGCTGCACGAGAAGAAGCTCTCGTCGCTGCAGCCGATGGTGCCGCTGCTCGAAGCGGTGATCCAGACGCAGCGCCCGCTGCTGATCGTGGCCGAGGACGTCGAGGGCGAGGCGCTCGCCACGCTCGTCGTCAACAAGCTGCGCGGCGGCCTGAAGATCGCCGCCGTCAAGGCCCCGGGCTTCGGCGACCGCCGCAAGGCCATGCTGCAGGACATCGCGATCCTGACCGGCGGTCAGGTGATCTCCGACGACCTCGGCATGAAGCTCGAGAACGTCACGCTCGACATGCTGGGCCGCTCCAAGAAGATCCGCATCACCAAGGACGACACCACGATCGTCGACGGGTCGGGCGAGAAGGCCGAGATCGAGGCGCGCGTCGCCCAGATCAAGCAGCAGATCGAGGAGACCACCTCGGACTACGACCGTGAGAAGCTCCAGGAGCGTCTGGCGAAGCTCGCTGGCGGCGTCGCGGTGATCCGCGTCGGCGGCTCGACCGAGGTCGAGGTGAAGGAGCGCAAGGACCGCGTCGACGACGCGCTGAACGCCACCCGCGCCGCGGTGCAGGAGGGCGTGGTGCCGGGCGGCGGCGTCTGCCTCGTCCACGCCGCGAAGGTGCTGGAAGGCTTCGTCGGCGAGAACGAGGACCAGAAGGCGGGCATCGCCATCGTGCGCCGCGCGCTGGAGGCCCCGCTGCGCCAGATCGCCGAGAACTCCGGCGTCGACGGCTCGGTCGTGGCCGGCAAGGTCCGCGAGTCGACCGACCGCAATTTCGGCTTCGACGCGCAGCTCGAAGTCTATGGCGACCTGATGAAGGCCGGCATCATCGACCCCGCCAAGGTCGTGCGCACCGCGCTCGAAGACGCGGCGTCGGTCGCCGGCCTGCTCATCACCACTGAAGCCATGGTCGCCGAGAAGCCCGAACCGAAGGGCGCCGGCGGCGGCATGGGCGGCATGGGCGGCATGGACGGGATGATGTGATCCCGACCTGAGCCCCGTCCGAGGGACAGCGAGACAGAGCCGCCCGGGGAGACCCGGGCGGCGCTTTTCATTGTGCGGGGTCTGGAACGGGCGGCGCCGCTGCGGGCGCGAGCGGGCGCAGCCGGTCATAGGCGACGAAGAAGAGATAGGCGTAGGCGGCGTAGAAGACCGTCAGGCCGACGTCGATTGCCAACGCCTCCCAAAAGCCGTGTCCGCCGAACAGCATGATCAGCGGCACCGTGACCACGATCGTGGTCGTCTCGTGCGAGACCGCGTGCAGGACGCGCAACCCGTGCGGACGGTCGCTCGCCACGCGGCGCGCCAGCCGCCATTCGGCGAGGTCGAAGGCCGCGTTGTGCAGTGGCGACCAGGCGAGGACGGCGACCGACAGCACCGCCATGAGCGCCAGCGAGTCGGCCGCGCCGACGTCGAACAGCGCCGAATAGACCGGCGTGACGAGCGCCAGGCCACCGATTTCATAGAGGAAAGTCTGGAACACGCGTTCACGGAAGGTACGAAGCGCCATGCGTCACCCTTTCGTCATAATGAATGCACCGACAGATGGGATGCTAATATGTCGAATGGTGTCGGCAAATCGAAATTCTCTAAGGCGACTTCAAAAAATACGTGAGGCCGAATAATTTTCGGTCTTTTTGGAAACAAAAGGGCCAGCCGAACCAAAAACCCCGCCCGTTTCGCGACGGGCGGGGTTGGTTTTCGCAGCTGCGGCGCGTCAGCGGTTCTGGTCGCGCCAGCGGGCTTCGTCGGCCTTGTTCTCGAGCCACATCGCGTTCATCACGGCGAACATCACGGCCAGCGGCAGGCCGAGGATCCAGGCGAAATACCACATTTCTCGAAACTCCTTCAGTAGACGGTGTCGGACGAGGCGGCGACGCTGTCCTCGTCGACCTTGCCCCACAGCACCTTGTAGACCCAGGCTGTGTAGAGCAGGATCAACGGCAGGAAGATCGCCGTCGCGAACAGCATGATGAAGAGCGTCTTGTGGCTCGACGTCGAATCCCAGACCGTCAGGCTGGAGTTCGGGTCGAGCGTGGACGGCAGGATGAACGGGAACATCGTCAGCCCGACCGTCAGGATCATCCCCGCGACCGAGGCCGAGGAGGACAGGAAAGTCAGCCCCTCGTTGCGCGCCCGCAGACCGAGCCACGCCCCGGCGGCCCCGGCGAAGCCCATGATCGGCGCGAAGACGATCCAGGGCCGCTCGGCATAGGCCGACAGCCACGACCCGCCGCGCGCCACTTCGTTGAAGAGCGGGTTGGACGGGCCGGCGGTGTCGACCGGGTTCACGAACTGATAGCCCGGCACCAGCGTCGCGAGGATCAGGCCGTTCAGCGCGAACAGCGCGATCACCGCGAGCGCGGCCTTCTCGCCGATGGCGCGGCCCCGCTCGGCCACCGGACCGTCGGCCTTCAGCCCCAGCCACGCCCCGCCATGCATGACGGTCATCGCCAGCGCCGTCAGCCCGAACAGCAGCGAGATCGGGTCGAGCAGCGCGAAGAAGGAGCCTTCATAGATCGACAGCAGGTCGTCGTTCAGCCGGAACGGCGCGCCCTGGATGGTGTTGCCGATGGCGACGCCGAAGATCACCGGCGGCACGGTGCCGCCGACGAAGAGCGCCCAGTCCCAGCGGTTGCGCCATTTGGGATCGTCGCGCTTGGAGCGGTACTTGAAGGCGACGGGCCGCAGGATGAGCGAGGCCAGCACCACGAACATCGCGAGGTAGAAGCCCGAGAAGCTGACGGCGTAGAGCGTCGGGAAGGCGGCGAAGATCGCGCCGCCCCCGAGGATGAACCACACCTGATTGCCTTCCCAGACCGGGCCGACCGTGTTGATCGCCACCCGGCGCTCGAGGTCGGTCTTCCCGACGAAGGGCAGCAGCGTGCCCACCCCCATGTCGAATCCGTCCGTGGCGGCGAAGGCGATCAGCAGCACCCCGAGCAGCACCCACCAGATGACGCGCAGCGTCTCGTAGTCCATCAGTTCATGCAGGATCATGACAGGTCACTCCGCAGGCGTTGCGAGGGGCGAGAGTCCGGCGGAGCGCGACCGCGGACCCGCGGCGCGTTCGGCCTCCCACTGCTCGACGGCGTCGGTGTCGAGATACGGACCCTTGCGGATGTACTTCAGCATCAGGGAGACTTCGACGACGAAGAGGATCGAGTAGAAGACCGTGAAGCCCGCAAGGGTCAGCGCCACGTCGGTGATGCTGAGATGGCTGACGGCGACCGCGGTCGGCAGCACGCCCTCGACCGACCAGGGCTGACGGCCGTATTCGGCGACGAACCAGCCGGCCTCGGCCGCGATCCAGGGAAGTGGGATCGAACCGACCGCGACCCAGAGGGCCGTGCGGCTGACCTTGAGGTCGCGGAAGGACGACATCCAGAAGAAGAAGCCGGTCAGCAGGATGAAGTAGAAGCCCAGCCCCACCATGATCCGGAAGGTCCAGAACAGCGGCGCGACGGCGGGCACGGTGTCCCAGGCGGCGGCGTCGATCTGCGCGTCGGTCGCCTCGCGCGGGTCGTCGATATAGCGCTTGAGCAGCAGCGCATGGCCGAGATCGGCCCCGTGCTCCTCGAAGCGCGCCTGGGTCGCGGGGTCGATCTCGCCTTTGGGGCCCGCCTCGCGGATCTCGAGCAGCGCGTCATAGGCGATCATGCCGGAGCGGATGCGCGGCTTGGTCGCCTCCACCAGATCGACGATGCCGGGGATCTCCTCGGTCAGCGACCTCGTCGCGATCAGGCCCATGGCGAACGGGATGTGGATCGCGAAATGGGTCTCCCGCGCCTCCTGATCGGGCCAGCCGATGGCGGTGAAGGCGGCGGGAGCGGGCTCCGTGTGCCACATCGCCTCCATCGCGGCGAGCTTCATCTTCTGGTTTTCGTTGGCCGAGTAGCCGGACTCGTCGCCGAGCACGACCACCGAGAGCGCCGAGGCCAGTCCGAAGCTCGACGCCACCGCGATCGAGCGGCGGGCGAGCTCGGTGTGGCGGTTCTGGAGCAGATACCAGGCCGACACGCCGAGCACGAAGAGCGACGCCGTCACGTAGCCCGCCGAGACGGTGTGCACGAATTTCGCCTGCGCGACCGGGTTGAACAGCACGTCGAAGAAACTGCCCACTTCCATGCGCATGGTCTGCGGGTTGAACACCGCGCCGACCGGGTTCTGCATCCAGCCGTTCGCGATGAGGATCCACAGCGCGGAGAAGTTGGAGCCGATGGCCACCGCCCAAGCGGTCATCAGATGGCCGACCTTCGACAGCTTGTCCCATCCGAAGAAGAACAGGCCGACGAAGGTCGCTTCGAGGAAGAACGCCATCAACCCTTCGATGGCCAGCGGCGCGCCGAAGATGTCTCCGACGTAATGGCTGTAGTAGCTCCAGTTCATGCCGAACTGGAATTCCATGGTGATGCCCGTGGCGACGCCCAGCACGAAGTTGATGCCGAACAGCGTGCCCCAGAACTTCGTCATCTGCCGCCAGATCGGGCGATCCGTCATGACGTAGACGGTCTCCATGATGGCGACGATGATGGACAGCCCCAGAGTGAGGGGGACGAAAAGGAAGTGAAACATCGCGGTCGAGGCGAATTGCAATCGCGACAGTTCGACGACGCCGAACTCCATGACGGGCGCTCCCAGCTTGTGGCTCCAGAAACCCGTATCCAAGGCGCGGGTTTCGACCCTGATTGCAAACTTTGCGGGAGCGAAGGTTGACGCAGGTCAAACAGCCCAAAATGTCGCAGGCCGAATGCGCGATTGCGCGGATTGGCGCAAAGCGCCGCGCCCCGCCTGTCGCAGGGTCGGAGACCGTCGCCGCGCAGGGCTGCGCGGGCGGCGCGTCAGTTGGACGAGAGGCGCGTCGGGTAACGGTAGAAGATGTGCCGTTCGATGCGCGCGGTGCGGACCAGCCTGCGCGCCCAGTCGGGGCGCACATAGGTCGCGTGGTAGTGCGTCGCAGCGCCCGTCAGCACGCGCGGGCGGCCCTTCAGCATCAGATGGGCGATCTTGCCGGCGCGCGTGAATGCATCGGGTTCGGTGATCCGGTTCAGTACGCCGTCGCACTGGTAGGAGAACTGGCAGGCGTTGCGCCGATGCGCGCCCTGCATGACCACGGAACAGATCGTTGAGGGGTATCTCGCACTGTCGACGCGGTTGAGGATCACCTCGGCGACCGCCATCTGGCCGGCGAGGCTCTCGCCGCGCGCCTCGAAATAGATCGCCTCGGCGAGGCAACGCCACTCGGAGCCGCCACGTTTGGCGGGCATGCGGTCGATCTCCGACAGGTCCACCGCCCCCGTCAGATCGCCGAGCATCAGCGCTTCGGTCATCTCGCCGGATGCGTCGAGGCCGATGTCCCGGGTCTGCGCGTCCTCGGCTGTGAGCGCCGCAAGATCGAGCGGGGTGGTCGATAGCGCCGAGCGATGCGCGGGAATCGCCGCGTCAGCCGCCGGAAAGGAGGCGCCGTCGAGCCTGTCGAGGTCGGCGGTCCGCTGAACCGCATCCGACAGGTTCGGGGCCGCCCGCACCGGATCGGGCAGGCCGGAAAGTGAAAAAACGCACAGCGTGCAAAACGCCGCCCAGGCTGCGAGCCTGCTGATCCTCATCTGTCACCTCGTCATCCGCGCCGACCCGCTGCGCATCGGGCCGACGCCCCCCGCGCCGTGGAAACGAGCGAGACGCGTCAATTTTTACGCAAATCGTTGCACGCGGGACTCATACAAAGCCGCGCGTCGCGCGCGAACCGGCCGTGCGCGGGCGAGTTGGTCAACGACGCCTTAAGGGGGTCAGTGTTGCGAGATTCCGACAGCGAATGCCCGTTCAAGGCGAAGCCGCGCCGCGGCCACACGCGAGAAGGGATTCGAATCGCTCGAAAGCGCCGTCAGGTCGCGCGCCGACGCGGCGGCGCCGCGCGCCCCGAACTCGGCGCGAATCGCATTCTCCGCCCACAGGGCGATGTGGCGGGCGAGGCGGTCGGCCCGCGCGGCGGGCGCCGCGGCCCCCTGCGCGATGCGCGCCTCCAGCGCTTCGACGAGCGCGTCCATCCCTTCGCCCGCAGTTGCGGAGACGGCGAGGACCGCCGGCGCCTCGCGCCCCGCCGCGAGCGACAGCGCGCCCCGCAGATCGGCGAGCGCGCGCCGCGCCGGCGCCCCCATGTCGGCCTTGGTGACGACGGCGAGGTCGGGGATCTCCATCACGCCCGCCTTCATGAACTGCAGGGAGTCGCCCGAGCCGGGCTGGGCGCAGAACATCACGCTGTCGGCGATGTCGACGATCTCGGTCTCGGACTGGCCGACCCCCACCGTCTCGACGACGACCAGATCATGGGTGGCGCGCATCAGGGCGAGCGCCGGGAAGGCGAGGTCTGCCAGCCCCCCCAACCGGTCGCGCGCCGCCATCGAGCGCACGAACACGCCCTGATCCTCGGGGTCTATGCTGAAGCGGGTCCGGTCGCCCAGCAGCGCGCCGCCCGACCGCCGCGAGGACGGGTCGACCGCGATCACCGCCACGGTCCGCCCGCGCCCCCGCCACGCCCGGATCAGCGCGTCGATCAGCGTCGACTTGCCGACGCCGGGCGGACCGGTGATCCCCAGCGCATGGCCGTTCTGCTCGGCCCAGGCGGCGTCGAGGAGCGCCAGCGTCTCCGCCGCGTCGGGGCGCGATTCCAGCCGCGCCAGCGCGCGGGCGAGGGCCGGCTTGCCGCCGGCGCGCAAGCTCTCCAGCGGGGTCATGCGCCGTTCCCGACCGCGGCGGCGATCTCGCCGCGCCGCGCGAGGATGTGCGCCTGCGCCGCCGCCAGCCGCGCGATCGGCGCGCGGAAGGGCGAGCAGGAGACGTAGTCGAAATGCGCCAGCTCGCAGAACCGCACCGAGGCCGGGTCGCCGCCATGCTCGCCGCACAGGCCGAGCGTGACGCCGGGCCGCCCGCGCCGTCCGCGCTCGGCGGCGATCAGCAGCAACTCGCCCACCCCCTCGATGTCGAGCGAATGGAAGGGATCGACCGGAAACACGCCGGCGGCGATGTAGTCGCGCATGAAGCGCCCGGCGTCGTCTCGGCTGAGGCCGTAGGTCATCTGCGTCAGATCGTTGGTGCCGAAGCTGAGGAACTCCGACGCCTGGGCGATCTGTTCGGCGCGCAGCGCGGCGCGCGGCGTCTCGACCATGCAGCCGACCTTGTAGGCGGGAACGGCGCCGCGCTCGGCGGCGACTGCTGCGGCCACGGCGTCGATGCGCGCCCGGATCAGCTCGATCTCGCGCAGCGTGGCGACCAGCGGGACCATGATTTCGGGAACCACCGCCTCGGCGCCCTCCGCCGCGTCGAGCGCCGCCTCGAGGATGGCGCGGACCTGCATCTCGTAGATTTCGGGCAGAGTGACCCCGAGACGGCAGCCGCGCATGCCGAGCATCGGGTTGAACTCCGCCAGCTCCTCCGCGCGGGCCTCGACGCGGTCGACGGAGACGCCCATCGCCGCCGCCAGCTCCGCCATCTCGCGCCGCCCATGGGGCAGGAACTCGTGCAGCGGCGGGTCGAGCAGGCGGATCGTCACCGGCAGGCCGCGCATGATCTCGAACAGCTCCACGAAATCGGCGCGCTGCCAGGGCAGGAGACGCGACAGCGCCTCGCGCCGCGCCGCCGCGTCCTCGGCGAGGATCATCTCGCGCATCGCGGTGATGCGGCCCTTCTCGAAGAACATGTGCTCGGTGCGGCACAGCCCGATCCCGTCCACCGCAAAGCGGCGGGCGACGCGGGCGTCGGCGGGGGTGTCGGCGTTGGCGCGCACGCCCATGCGCTTGAACGCGGCCGACCAGTCCATCAGCGTGGCGAAGGCGCCGGTGAGTTCCGGTTGGATCATCGGCGCCCGGCCCGCCATCGCCTCGCCCGCCGCGCCGTCCACGGTCAACACCTCGCCCTCGCGGAAGATTCGGCCGTCGCGCGTCTTGAGGGTCCCGGCCGCATGGTCGATGCGGATGTCGGACGCGCCGACCACGCAGGGCGCGCCCAGCCCGCGCGCGACCACGGCGGCGTGGCTCGTCATGCCGCCCCGCGCGGTGACGACGCCGGCGGCGACATGCATGCCGCGGATGTCCTCGGGGCTCGTCTCGACGCGGGCGAGGATGGCGGGCGCACCGCGGGCGGCGGCCTGCTCGGCGGCTTCGGCGGTGAAGACCAGCGGCCCGGCGGCCGCGCCGGGCGAGGCGGGCAGGCCGCGGGCGATCACGTCGCGGCGGGCGGAGGGATCGACCGTGGGGTGGAGATGGTCGATCAGCAGGCGCGGGTCGACGCGCAGCAGCGCGTCCTCGCGCGAGATCAGCCCGGCCTCGGCCAGTTCGACGGCGATGCGGACGGCGGCGCGGGGGGAACGGGGCAGGGGTTGGGCGTCGAGCGCCTCGACGACCCCGTCCTCGATGGTGAATTCGATGCGGCAGGCGTCGCCGAGCGCGGTTTCGGCGCGGGCGAGCAGGTCGCGCAGGGCCGCCGCCGTCTCGGGCGCCTGCTCCTCGAGCGACGGCTCGGGAACGCCGGCGGCCTTGCGCTGGGCGGCGGAGACGAGGGCGGGGGTGCGCAGGCCCATCAGCGCGTCCTCGCCCTGCGCCTGGGGCAGCCAGCGGCCCGACAGCATCGTGGCCCCGGTGCGGTCGTCGCGCGCCTGCGCGAGGCCGGCGCCCGACAGGCCGGGGCCCACGCCGAGCGCCATCGCCTGCACGACGAAGCCCAGCCCCTCGTCGGGGTCGTCGCCATGCGCCCGCCGCAGAAGGCGCGCGCGCGGGGCGTTCCAGGCGCGGGCGCAAGCCTCCAGCGTCAGCAGGAGTTGCGCTGCGGGGTCGTCGGGGAAGGGGGCGCCGGTCTCCTCCTCCACGACTCGGAGATAGTCGGCGATCAGGGCGGCGAGGTCGGCGTCGTCAAGGCCGGATTCGTCGTCGGCGCCGGCGGCCTTGACGCGGTCGAACAGCGCCTGTTCGAGCGCCTCGGGGTCGACCCCCATCGCCTGCGGCGCGAAGCTCTGGATCAGGCGGCGGCGCAGGTCGCGGGCGGCGCGCAGGCCGATGCGGGCGGCGAGGCCGGCTTCGGTCGCCGCCGTCGCCCCGATGTTGAGGATGGCGTGCGCCCCCGACGCGCCGTGGCCGGCGCTGGCGCGCACCGAGAGCAGCATCGGGCGGTCGGGGTCGCCGAGCCCGCGGCCCCGGCGGGCTTCGAGGGATTGCAGCGCCGCGTCGAGGGCGGGGCGGACGGCGGCGGCGCCCTCCGTTCCGATGCGGGCGCCGAGGGCTATGGAGAGGGCGAAGCCGGGGGGGCCTGCAGCGCCCGCGCGGGCGAGCCGCGCCAGCCGCGCCGCCTTTTCGCCGAAGCGCTCGGGGTCGAGCGCGTCGGCGAGGTCGACGATGTCGGGCGCGGCGACGTCCATGCTCACCCTTCGATCTGCGCGAACAGCGCGACCTGCTCCATCGCGCTGCGGATGCGGCGCAAGAGGCACAGGCGGTTGCGCCGCAGGATGCCGTTTTCCGCGTTCACCGTCACCTTCTCGAAAAACGCGTCGATGGGCGCGCGCAGGGCGGCCAGCGCGGTCATGGCGGCGGCGAAGTCCTCCGCTTCGAGCGCCTGCGCGATGGCGGGCTCGGATGCGTCGAGGGCGGCGAACAGGGCCTTCTCCTCGGGGCCTTCGGCGAATTTGGGGTCGGGGTCGAGGGAATATTCCACCCCGTCCTTTTTCTCCTCGGCGGCGAGGATGTTGGCGGCGCGGCGATGGCCGGTGAGCAGGTTCGCGCCGTCCTCGGTGGCGAGGAAGGCCTGGAGGGCCTCGACGCGGCGGACGAGGAGGACGAGGTCGTCATTGCCGGGGAGCGGCAGGCAGGCGTCGATCACGTCATGGCGCACGCCCTTGTCGCGGAGGGCGACTTTGAGGCGGTCGTGGAGGAAGGAGAGGAGAGATTGGGTAACCTCTTCCACGACTAACGGATCGTGAGAGCCGGTGCTGCTCTGTTGAATTCCCATCCCAGAAAGGTAAACTTTTCTTTTTTGTATCTGCTCTAGAATAATACTGCTTCCAATTTCAACAACAGAGTTATCGGGAGATATCCAATAATTTCCCCAGTACATCTCCTCTTCACCTTGCCCATTATCAAAATAGTGGCCAGCAAGGCCATTCTTGAGCATTTGAATTGCAAGAGATCGCAAATGATTATTTAGTATGTCGCTTAGGCAGATTGCCATATGGCTATCAACTACGATCCGGATCATCCCCAGCGCCGCCCGTCTCAACGCGAACGGGTCCTTGCTCCCCGTCGGCTTCTCGTCGATGGCCCAGAAGCCCGTCAGCATGTCGATCTTGTCGGCCAGCGCCACGGCGACGCTGACCGGCGCGGTGGGCACGGCGTCGGAGGGGCCGAGGGGCGCGTAATGCTCGGCGCAGACGGCGGCGATCTCGGGCGACAGGCCGGCGGCATCCGCGTAGTAGCGGCCCATCGCGCCTTGCAGTTCGGGGAATTCGTAGACCATCGCGGAGGCGAGGTCGGCCTTGCACACCTTGGCGGCTGTCTCCGCGGCGTCCGGGTCCGCGCCCACGCTCGGCGCGATCTCGCGCGCCAGCGCCGCGATGCGGGCGACGCGGTCGGTCTGGGAGCCGAGCTTGCCGTGGAAGGTGACGGACGCCAAAGGCGCGGCCATCGCCGCCATGCCGTCGAGCCCCCAGCCTTGCACGACGCGCAGGTCATTCTCCCAGAAGAAGCGGGCGTCGGAGAGGCGGGCGGCGAGGACGCGGCGGTTGCCGGCGAGGATCGCGGCGCCGCCGTCCGGGGCCTCGATGTTGGCGACGGTGACGAAATTCTCGATGCGGCCCGTGGCGGGGTTGCGCACCGAGAAGAACTTCTGGTGCTCCTTCATCGAGGTCCGCAGCACTTCGGGTGGGAGGTGGAGGAACTCCGCGCCGATCTCGCCCATCAGGCAGACCGGCCATTCCGCCAGCCCCGCCACTTCGCGCAGCAGACCTTCGTCCTCGACCAGCTCCAGCCCGCGGGCGAAGGCCAGCGTCCGGGAGTCGTGCAGGATGCCGCGGGCGCGCTCCTCGGCGTCGACAACGACGCGGGCCGCTTCAAGGCGCGCGGCGTAGTCGTCGAAGTCGCGGGGCCTGATCTCGGCGGGAGCCATGAAGCGGTGGCCGACTGTCGTCGCGCCGCTGGCGATCCCGTCGATCTCGAAGGGAACCACTTCCGAGCCCGCCTCGTCGGACAGCAGGCACAGGATCGAGCGGAGCGGGCGGACCCAGCGCAGCGCGCCGTCGCCCCAGCGCATGGATTTCGGCCAGGGGAAAGCGCGCACGGTCTCGGCGACGACTTCGGCGATCACGTCGGGGGCGGGGCGGCCCGGCCTGTCGATCACGGCGAAAAGGACCGCGCCCTTCTTGTCGGCGCGCTCCTCCAACTGGTGGCGGGCGATGCCGGTCGAGCGCAGGAACCCCTCGATCGCCTGCGCGGGGGCGTCGGCGCGGGGGCCCTTGCGCTCCTCGCGCAGGGCGGGGGTTTCGCGGGGCAGGCCGCGGATGTCGAGCGTCAGGCGGCGGGGGCCGGCATGGGCGGCGCAGCCCTCATAGGTCAGGCCACGCTCGACGAGGCCGTCGGTGACGAGCTTCTTGAGGTCCGCGGCGGCGCGCGCCTGCATGCGGGCGGGGATTTCCTCGGACAGGAGTTCGAGCAGCAGGTCGGGCATGCTTGGTCTAGTCCAGTTCGGTCTGGCGCCATTGGAAGGCGCGCCCGTCGGGGCGGAAGGCCACGATCCGGATGAAGCCGGCGGGCTCGTTCTCTGCGGCGATCACCGCGCGGGCGCGGCCCGCTGCGATGTCGGCGGCGATGGCTTCGGGGTCGAAGCAGTCGAACCAGCCGGGGGTGGAGAGCGGCGCGGGGTTCGGCGCGTCGGGGGCGATCACGGCGGCGGGGTCGAGGCGGAAACAGCCGCGCAGCTTGAGCGGCGAGCTGGCGCCGTCGAGGCCGCGATAGTCGGAGACGGGGACGGCGACGCCGCCGATCAGGACGGCGTCGAGCCCGTCCACGCGGTCGTAATAGGCGTAGACTTGCGCATACCAGAGGCCCGCGCCGAACAGGACGGCGAAGGCGAGCAGGCCAATGACGAGGGCGCGGCCGCTCATTGGCGCCTCTGGCGGACAGAGGCCCTTGGCCGATCCGACCCGCGTCGGATCGGCCCGCGGCCGCCCGCCCCTTGGCGGCCGCGCAAGCGCGTCCGCCCGGGCGCCCGCAGTCCGATCGGCGACCGATGCGGCGGCTCGGCGCCTCTCGCCCTCCGGCGGGAGCCTCCGGGCGACAGCCTCGGCGGCTCTCCGCAGGAGAGCCGCTGATCGAGGCTGCGCGCGCCTGACGTGGTGCGCCGCCTCGTCCTCACTCCGCACCACCTTGAGGCGTGGTCAGATACGCGTCGGCGCAGGCCTTCGCGAGCGCGCGCACGCGGGCGATGTAGGCCTGCCGCTCGGTCGGCGAGATGACGCCCCGCGCGTCGAGCAGGTTGAAGGCGTGGCTGGCCTTGACGCACTGGTCGTAGGCGGGGTGCGCCATGACGATCTCGCGGCCCGCCTTGTCCGCGAGGGGCGCGTCGAGGATCGCCCGGCACTCGGCCTCGGCGTCCTCGAAATGGCGCAGCAGCATCGCGGTGTCGGCGACGTCGAAATTCCAGCGGCTGTATTCGCGCTCGGTCTGGCGGAACACGTCGCCATATGTGAGCGGGATCGGCGCTTGCGGATCGTTGAACGGCATGTCCATCACATGCTCGACGCCGAGCACATACATCGCCAGCCGCTCCAGCCCATAGGTGAGCTCGCCCGAGACCGGGCGGCAGTCGTGGCCGCCGACCTGCTGGAAATAGGTGAACTGGCTCACCTCCATCCCGTCGCACCAGACTTCCCAGCCGAGGCCCCAGGCGCCGAGGGTGGGGCTTTCCCAGTCGTCCTCGACGAAGCGGATGTCGTGCAGCCGCAGGTCGATCCCGATGGCGGCGAGGCTGCCGAGATAGAGCTCCTGCAGGTCGGGCGGGCTGGGTTTGATCAGCACCTGGAACTGGTAATAATGCTGGAGGCGGTTGGGGTTCTCGCCGTAGCGCCCGTCGGTGGGGCGGCGCGAGGGCTGGACATAGGCCGCCGCCCACGCCTTCGGGCCGAGCGACCGCAGCGTGGTCGCGGGGTGGAAAGTGCCGGCGCCGACTTCCATGTCGTAAGGCTGGAGGACGGCGCAGCCGCGACCGGCCCAGTAGGCCTGAAGGCGCAGGACGATCTCCTGAAACGAGCGCGGGGCGTCGGTCGGGGTCATCGGAGGCTCCGGCGGATGGGCCGGCGGACCCTAGACGCGGGTCCGGCGCCGGTCAATGTCGCGCGTGCGGCGCAGCATCGGCGGGCGAAGGGCGCGGCCCCTGCGTTTGCGCGTTTGAAGCGGCGCCCGAGGCCCGCTAGCTTGCGAGGGGTTGCAGGAGGCGCGCCGCATGACCGCAGAGACCCTCGTCACCGTCCCGCAGAAGCCGGCTCGCCGCGACAAGCTCGAAGGCGGCGTGCGGCTCGAAATGGTCTCGGAATTCGCCCCCGCCGGCGACCAGCCGCGCGCCATCGCCGAACTCGCCGAGGGAGTGGAGGGCGGCGAGCGCGATCAGGTGCTGCTCGGCGCCACCGGCACCGGCAAGACCTACACCATGGCCAAGGTGATCGAGGCGACGCAGCGCCCCGCGATCATCCTCGCGCCGAACAAGACGCTGGCCGCGCAGCTCTATGGCGAGTTCAAGCATTTCTTCCCAAACAACGCGGTCGAGTATTTCGTCAGCTATTACGACTACTATCAGCCGGAAGCCTATGTGCCGCGCTCGGACACTTATATCGAGAAGGAGAGCCAGATCAACGAGCAGATCGACCGGATGCGCCATTCGGCCACCCGCGCTTTGCTCGAACGCGACGACGTGATCATCGTGGCGTCGGTCTCCTGCATCTACGGCATCGGGGCGGTCGAGACCTACGGGGCGATGACGCAGGACCTCAAGACGGGGCTGAACTACGACCAGCGCGTGGTGATGCGCGAACTCGTCGCCCAGCAATACAAGCGCAACGATCTGAGTTTTCAGCGCGGCTGCTTCCGGGTGCGGGGCGACAGTCTCGAGGTCTGGCCGGCGCATCTGGAGGACCGGGCTTGGCGGCTGAGCTTCTTCGGCGAGGAGCTGGAGCGCATCGACGAGTTCGACCCGCTGACCGGCGAGCGCACCAACGCGCTGACCCATGTGCGCGTCTACGCCAACTCGCACTACGTCACGCCGCGCCCGACGCTCAATCAGGCGGTGAAGGAAATCCGCGAGGAGCTGCGCGTGCGGGTCAAGCAGTTCGAGGCCGAGGGCAAGCTGCTGGAGGCCCAGCGCATCGAGCAGCGCACCAATTACGACATCGAGATGATGGAGGCGACCGGCTCCTGCAACGGGATCGAGAATTACAGCCGCTATCTTTCGGGCCGCAAACCGGGCGAGCCGCCGCCCACTTTGTTCGAATACATCCCCGACAACGCGCTCGTCTTCGCCGACGAGAGCCATGTCACGGTGCCGCAGATCAGCGGCATGTATCGCGGCGACTATCGGCGCAAGTTCACGCTGGCGGAATACGGCTTCCGCCTGCCCTCCTGCATGGACAACCGACCGCTCAAGTTCGAGGAGTGGGACGCGATGCGCCCGCAATCGGTGTTCGTGAGCGCCACCCCCGGCAAATGGGAGCTTGAACGCTCGGGCGGCGTGTTCGTCGAGCAGGTGATCCGCCCGACCGGGCTGATCGACCCGCCGGTCGAAATCCGTCCGGTCAGCATGCAGGTGGACGATCTGCTGGACGAAATCCGGAAAGTGGCCGCCGCCGGGAACCGCGCGCTGGTCACGACGCTCACCAAGCGCATGGCGGAGGATTTGACCGAGTATCTGCACGAGCAGGGCGTGCGGGTGCGTTACATGCATTCCGACATCGACACCATCGAGCGCATCGAGATCCTGCGCGACCTGCGGCTCGGCGCGTTCGACGTGCTGGTGGGCATCAACCTGCTGCGCGAGGGGCTCGACATTCCCGAATGCGCGCTGGTGGCGATTCTGGATGCGGACAAGGAGGGGTTCCTGCGCTCGGAGACCTCGCTGATCCAGACCATCGGACGGGCGGCGCGGAATGTGGACGGGCGCGTGATCATGTACGCCGACAGGATCACCGGGAGCATGGAGCGCGCGATGGCCGAGACCGAGCGGCGCCGCGCCCGCCAGCTCGCCTATAACGAGGCGCACGGCATCACGCCGCAGACCATCAAGCGCGACATCGGCGACATTCTCCAGTCGGTCTACGAGCGCGACCATGTCACGCCGCAGATCGACGCGCCGCAGGTCGGCGCCAACCTCGCCGCGCATCTCGCGGCGCTGAGGGCGCAGATGCTGAAGGCCGCCGAGAACCTCGAATTCGAGGAGGCGGCGCGGCTGCGCGACGAAGTGCGGCGGCTGGAGGCGGTGGAGCTGGCGGTGGCCGACGATCCGATGGCGCGTCAGGCGGCGGTGGCGGACGCGGCGGAGGCGGCGGTCAAGGCGTCGGGCCGGTCGACGGCGGGCAAGGCGGGGATGCGCGGCGGCAAGGCGCGGCGGGTGCGCAAGAGCTGAGGCCGGAACGACGAAGCCCCGGCGCGAGGGCCGGGGCTTCGGGGTCGCATTTGGGGCGTCGGCGTCACTCGACGATCAGCGAACTTTCGTCGGCGTCGTGTTCGATGACGGCGAAGGCGTCGGCGTCGCTCGGGGCGGCGGCTGCGGCCGCAGCCGCCGCTTCGGCCTCGCGCTCGGCGATCACGCGGCGGTCGCGGTCGGCGGCGACCTGCTTCAGACGCGCCGCAGCCCCGCCCGTGCCCGCCGGGATCAGGCGGCCGACGATCACGTTCTCCTTCAGACCCACCAGCTTGTCGCGCTTGCCCTGGGTCGCCGCCTCGGTCAGCACCCGCGTCGTCTCCTGGAAGGAGGCGGCGGAGATGAAGGAGCGGGTCTGGAGCGACGCCTTGGTGATGCCGAGCAGGACTGGCGCGCCCTTGGCGGGTTCGCGGCCCTCGGCTTCCGCCTTGGCGTTGATCTCGTCGAACTCGATCCGGTCGATCTGTTCGCCGGGCAGAAGCGTGGTCTCTCCGCTTTCCGAGATTTCGACCTTCTGCAGCATCTGCCGGACGATCACTTCGATGTGCTTGTCGTTGATCTTCACGCCCTGCAGACGATAGACCTCCTGCACCTCGTCGATCAGGTAGTTGGCCAGCGCCTCGACGCCCAGGATCGCGAGGATGTCATGGGGGGCCGGGTTGCCGTCGAGCAAATACTCGCCCTTTTGGATGAAGTCGCCTTCCTGAACGGTGATGTGCTTGCCCTTCGGGATCAGATACTCGGCGCCTTCGCCCTCGCCGTTGGTCGGTTCGATGGTGATGCGGCGCTTGTTCTTGTAGTCCTTGCCGAAGCGCACATAGCCGTCGATCTCGGCGATGATCGCGTGGTCCTTGGGCCGGCGCGCCTCGAACAGCTCCGCCACGCGCGGCAGACCGCCCGTGATGTCCTTGGTTTTGGCGCCTTCGCGCGGGATGCGGGCGATGACGTCGCCGGCGGCCACGTCCTGCCCATCCTCGACCGACAGGATCGCGTCGACCGACATGAAGTAGTGGGCGGGGTTGCCGTTATCGAGACGCACCACGTCCGCCGTCTTGAGCGAGCCGTCCTCGACTTTCTCCATCAGCGAGATGGCGGGCTTGAGGTCGGCCGCGCTCTTGCCGGCGGACCGCCAGTCCGAGACGATCCGCTGGCTGATGCCGGTGGCGTCGTCGGTCTCCTCGCGCACGGAGATGCCCTGCACGAGGTCCACCAGCCGCGCCACGCCCGCCTTCTCGGCGATGATCGGCAGGGTGTAGGGGTCCCACTCGGCCAGACGCTGGCCGCGCTTGACCTCCTGGCCTTCCGTCACCAGCAGGCGCGAGCCGTAGAGCAGCTTGTGGGTCGCGCGCTCGCGGCCCTGATCGTCGCGGATCAGGAGCTGCACGTTGCGGCCCATCACGATGGTGTCGCCGGAGGCGTTCTGGATCAGGTTGCGGTTGCGGATCTCGATCTTGCCTTCCTGCGTCGATTCCACGAAGGAGGTGTCGGCCACGTTGGCCGCGCCGCCGATGTGGAAGGTGCGCATGGTCAGCTGCGTGCCCGGCTCGCCGATCGACTGGGCGGCGATGATGCCCACCGCCTCGCCGATGTTGACGCGCGTGCCGCGGGCGAGGTCGCGCCCGTAGCACTGGGCGCAGACGCCATCCTTGAGCGCGCAGGTCAGCGGCGAGCGGATGTAGACCGACAGCACGCCCGCCTTGTCGATCGCGAGCGCGTCGCGCTCCTCGATCAGCTGGCCGCGATGGACGATCACCTCGCCGGTCGCCGGGTGGACCACGTCCTCATTGGGCACGCGCCCGAGGATCTGCTCGGCCAGCGTCGAGATCATCGTGCCGCCGTCGACCACGGCCTGCGTGGTGATGCCGGTCTCGGTGCCGCAATCCTCGGTGATGATGATGCAGTCCTGCGCGACGTCGACCAGACGCCGCGTCAGATACCCCGAGTTCGCGGTCTTGAGCGCGGTGTCGGCCAGACCCTTGCGGGCGCCATGGGTCGAGTTGAAGTACTCGCCCACCGTCAGACCTTCCTTGAAGTTCGAGATGATCGGCGTCTCGATGATCTCGCCGGAGGGCTTGGCCATCAGGCCGCGCATCCCCGCCAGCTGCTTCATCTGGGTGGGCGAGCCGCGGGCGCCGGAATGGCTCATCATGTAGACGGAGTTGGGCTCGAGCTGCCGGCCCGCATCGTCCATGCGGACGGCGGAGATCTCCTTCATCATGGCGTCGGCGACCCGGTCGGTGCACTTGGCCCAGGTGTCCACGACCTTGTTGTACTTTTCGCCCTGGGTGATGAGCCCGTCCTGATACTGCTGCTCGAACTCCTTCACCTGGGCGCGGGTCGCGTCGACGATGTCCCACTTCTCAGGCGGGATCATCATGTCGTCCTTGCCGAAGGAGATGCCGGCCTTGAACGCCTGGTGGAAGCCGAGCGTCATGATCCGGTCGCAGAAAATCACCGAGTCCTTCTGGCCGCAGTGGCGGTAGACCTCGTCGATCACCTCGCCGACTTCGCGCTTGCGCAGCAGCCGGTTGACGAGGCTGAACTTGAGGTTGGGGTTCTTGGGCAGAAGCTCGGCGAGCAGCATCCGCCCCGCCGTCGTCTCGACGCGCTCGACGACCGGGTTCCCCTCGTCGTCCACGGTGTGGAAGCGGGTGGTGATCTTGGAGTGGATGGTGATCAGACCCGCCGCGAGCGCGTGCTCGATTTCCGCAGGATCGGCGAATTTCATGCCCTCGCCGGGTTCTCCGATCTTCTCGAGCGTGATGTAGTAGAGCCCCAGAACCATGTCCTGCGACGGCACGATGATCGGCTTGCCGTTCGCAGGCGAGAGCACGTTGTTGGTGCTCATCATCAGCACGCGGGCCTCAAGCTGGGCTTCGAGGCTCAGCGGGACGTGCACGGCCATCTGGTCGCCGTCGAAATCGGCGTTGAAGGCCGAGCAGACCAGCGGGTGCAGCTGGATCGCCTTGCCCTCGATCAGCACGGGCTCGAAGGCCTGGATGCCGAGGCGGTGCAGCGTGGGCGCGCGGTTGAGCATCACGGGATGCTCGCGGATCACCTCGTCGAGGATGTCCCAGACTTCCGGGCGCTCCTTCTCGACCAGCTTCTTCGCCTGCTTGACGGTGCTCGAATAGCCCTTGGCGTCGAGCCGCCCGAAGATGAACGGCTTGAACAGCTCCAGCGCCATCTTCTTGGGCAGGCCGCACTGATGCAGCTTCAGTTCGGGGCCGGTCACGATGACGGAGCGGCCCGAGAAGTCGACGCGCTTGCCGAGCAGGTTCTGGCGGAACCGGCCCT
>NZ_DAIQNN010000045.1:0-25051 GCF_036788415.1 Rubrimonas sp.
GGCCGAAGTCGTCATCACCCTGTCGGACGACGGCGCGGGCTTCGACACCGACCGCATCCGCGCGCGCGCCGAATCGCTCGGACTGATCTCGACCGACGAGACGTTGAGCGACCCGGAGGTCTGGAAGCTGATCTTCCGCCCCGGCTTCTCGACATGCGCAGAAGTCACCGAACTGTCGGGGCGCGGAGTCGGGATGGATGTGGTGCGCCGCACCATCGAGTCGCTGCGCGGCGCCATCGAGCTCGCCTCGGCGCCGGGCGAGGGCGCATCGGTCACGCTGCGCCTGCCGCTGACGCTGGCGATCATCGAGGGACTGCTCGTGCGCGTCGGCGTCGAACGCTATGTGATCCCGCTCGCCGCCGTCGAGGAATGCGTCGAGTTCTCGGCCCATGTCGACCCCGAAGGCACGGGCCGGCGCTTCATCGACATCCGCGGCGGGCTGCTGCCTTATCTCAGCCTGCGCGAGCTGTTTTCCGAACCCGGCGCCCCCGATCCGCATCAGAAGATCGTCGTCGTGTCCTCGGGCGAGGGCCGGGTCGGGCTGGTGGTCGATCAGGTGATCGGCGCCAACCAGGCGGTCATCAAGCAACTCTCGCGGCTGCACAGCGGGCTCAAGATCTTCTCCGGCGCGACGATCCTCGGCGACGGCGCCGCGGCGCTCATCCTCGACGTGATGCATCTCGTGGCGTTCGGGCAGGAGCTCGAGGCGCGGATGGTCGCGGACTGCGTGGGGAGGGCGGCATGAAAGCGGTCACGCTCAGGCTCGACGACGAGCTCTTCGCCATCGAGGCCGCGAATGTGCGCGAGATCCTCGACATGATCCCGGTGACGCGGGTGCCGAACGCGCCCGCCTTCGTCGCAGGCCTCGTCAACGTGCGCGGCTCGGTCGTGCCGCTCGCCGATTTCCGGGTGATCTTCGGCATGGCGCGGCGCGACGTCGACCCCGACACCCGCATCGTCGTGCTCGACACGGTGGTGGAGGGCGAGCCGCTGGTGGTGGGCCTGCTCGCCGACCGGGTCGAGGACGTCGCCGACCTCGCCGCCGCGGACATCGGGCCGGCGCCGAAAGTCGGCCTGCGCTGGCCGCCGGCCTTCGTGCGCGGCGTTGGCCAGAGGGAGGGGAGGTTCGTCATCCTGCCCGACCTCGAACGCATCTTCGCCAGCCGAAGCGCCGCCGAAGGCGGGTCTGCGTCAGCCGAGCGGAGGGGCTGATGCGCCGCGCGCTCCGAAGCGCGCAGGGCGGCCCGAGCGCCGTCCCGAGCCGCCGTTCAGTCCATTCCGGCCCGTCGCGTCCGCGCCGGGCCGGCGACGGTTTCCCCGATCTCCCTGCGGCGCCCGGCCTTCGCGAAGGACCCGTCGCCTCTTTCGAAAGGCCGAACAGATGCGCCTGACCCTGAAACTCAAGCTCGCCGTCGCCTTCGGGCTCTTGATCGCCCTGTCCGGCGGCGCGACGCTGCTCGCCCTGCGGGCGCTCAATGAGATGGACGGCCACATCCATCAGATCGCCAAGATCGACGCCCGCGCCGCCGTGCTCGTGCAGCAGGTCGCCACCAACATGGCGCAGGTGCAGCGGCTCGTCCGCGACCACATCCTCGTGGAGGACTTCGCCGAGAAGCGCGAGATCCGCGACACCGTTGGGGCTTCCCGGGCGAAATCCCTCGGCATGATGGACGAGATCGTCACGCTGGTCGACGAGGAGGGCCAGCGCGGCATCGAGGCGGTCCGCAAGGATTATCTCGAACTCATCGAGGTGAATGACGAGGTTTTCGACGCCAGCGCTGCGGGAAACACCGCCCGCGCGACGCAGATTTCGCGCACGCGCGCCAACGAGGTGTTCCGCAAGCTGATGGAGGACGTCGATCACGAGATCGAACTCGTCACGCATCGGATGGACATGGCGCATGACCAGGCGGCGGCGGCGTACCAGAGCAGCGTGACGCGGGTCATGGCGATCCTCGGCGCTGCGGTGGTCCTCGCCGCAGGCGCTGCGCTCTGGATCGTGATCAGCATCAGCCGGGCGCTGTCGTCGGCGCAGGCGGCGCTCACGGCGGTCTCGCGCGGCGACCTCACCGCGCGGACCTCGAACGCGCCGAACGACGAGATCGGCGACGTGATGCGCACCATCGAGGAGATGACCGCGCGTCTGCGCGGCGTCGTCGGCGACGTGACCACGGCGGCGCGCAATGTGGCGGCGGGCGGCGAGCAGCTCTCGGCGACCTCAGAACAGCTCTCCGAAGGCGCGGCCGAGCAGGCGGCGTCGAGCGAGCAGACCTCGGCCTCGATGGAGCAGATGACCGCCACCATCAGCCAGACCGCCGACAACGCGACCGAGACCGAGGGGATCGCCCGGCAGAGCGCGTCCTCCGCCGCCGACAGCGGTCAGGCGGTCGGGCGCGCCGTGACGGCGATGAAGACCATCGCCGAGAAGATCCTCGTCGTGCAGGAGATCGCCCGCCAGACCGACCTGCTGGCGCTCAACGCAGCGGTCGAGGCGGCGCGCGCGGGCGAGCACGGGCGCGGCTTCGCGGTGGTCGCCTCGGAGGTGCGCAAGCTCGCCGAGCGCAGCCAGAGCGCGGCGGCGGAGATCTCGACGCTGTCGGCGGACACGGTGAAGGCGGCGGAACTCGCCGGCGACATGCTGGGCAAGCTCGTGCCCGATATCCAGCGCACGGCGAAGCTGGTGACCGAAATCTCAAACGCCGCGCGCGAGCAGACCGCCGGGGCGATGCAGATCAACTCGGCGATCCAGCAGCTCGACAAGGTCACGCAGCAGAACACCGCCGCTTCCGAGGAGTTGTCCTCGACCGCCGCCGAACTGTCGAGCCAGGCCGAACAGCTCCAGAGCGCCATCGGCTACTTCAACCTCGGCGGCGACGGGCGCGAGCCGCAACGGGCCGGGCCGGCGAAGACCAGGGCGAAAGCCCATGGTCGGGCGCACGCCGCGCCCGCCCGCCACGGGATGCGCGGGGGCGGCGCGTCGGACGGCTTCTCATTCGACCTCGACCGCGAGGAGGACGCGCTCGACGCCGAGTTCGCCCGCGCCTCGGGCAGGGCGGCGTGAGGCCGCCATGGCGAGCGCGGAGCAGTTCGTCACCATCGGCGCCGGCGAGGGCCTGTTCGCCGCGCCGGTGGCGCAGGTGCAGGAGATCCTCGACCTCGCGCCGATCGCGCATGTGCCGCGCAGCGCGCCGAGCCTGCTGGGGCTGATCGACGTGCGGGGCCGCAGCGTTCCGGTGCTCGATCTGCGCGACCTGCTCGGCGTGCCGCGCGGCGAGGACGGCGTGCACACGCGGGTGATCGTGCTGACGCTCGGGGGAGCCGGGGGCGGGCCGCAGGGCGGGCGGGTGGTCGGGCTGAAATCCGACCGGGTCTTCGAAGTCACGGCGCTGGACGCCGACGCGCTCGACCCTGCGCCCGGCGGCGGCGAGGAGGCCGGATGCGGCGGGGCGATCCGGGGCATCGGACGGCGGAACGGCGCGTTCGTGACGGTGCTCGACGTCGAACGGCTTGTGGAGAGCGAGCTCGGCGCCGGCGCGTCGATCTGAGCGGCGGGCGCGCCCGCGAGGAGGCCATCGCATGACGCCCCAGCCCCGCAGCCGCCCGCGCGCCACGGTCGCCCCGGCGCCGCACGCGCCCGCGCCCTCCGACGGGCTGAGCCCGCGCGACTACCAGCGCGTCTCGGCGCTCATCCGCGACGCGATCGGGCTCCAGCTCGGCCCCGACAAGCGGATCACCGTCGAAGGCCGCCTGCGCAAGCGCGCCCGCACGCTCGGACTGCCCGGCCTGCGGGAATACTGCCGCCACCTCCTCGACGAAGGGGGCCTCGCCGGCGAGATGGCCGGGCTGATCGACGCGCTGACCACCAACAAGACCGACTTCTTCCGCGAGGCGGACCATTTCGACCTGCTGCGCCGCCGGATCGTCCCCGACCTCCTGTCGCACAGGCGCGGCGCGCGGCCGAAGCTCAAGGTCTGGAGCGCCGCCGCCTCGACCGGGGCGGAGGCCTATACGGTCGCGATGGTGCTCGCCGACATGGTCTCCCAAGGCGCGAGCTTCGATTTCGCGGTCCTCGGCACCGATGTGAGCGGGGAAGTGCTCGAGACGGCGCGGCTCGGGGTCTATCCGGCGGAGTTCCTCGCGCCGACGCCGCAGCCGCTGCGGCGTTTCCTGATGACCGCGCGCAGCCCGCGGATGCGCGGCAAGCTGCGCATCGCGCCCGAGCTGCGCGCGCGCACGCGCTTCGCCGAGCTGAACCTGATGGATGCGCGCTATCCCGTCGACGACGACGTCGACGTGGCGTTCCTGCGCAACGTGTTGATCTATTTCAATCGAGACGACCAGATGGCGGTGATCCGCAAGGTGCTCGCGCATCTGCGGCCCGGCGGCTACCTGCTGCTCGGCCATGCCGAGACCATGGTCGGCGGTTTCGCCGCGCGCGCCGTCGCGCCGGCGGTCTTCCAGAAGGAGCTCCACCCATGAGAGGGGCCGCACCCCGCGCCGCGCCGCATCCCGGGCCGATCCGGGTGCTCGTCGTCGACGACAGCGCCGCCGTGCGCGCCGCTTTGGCCGAGGTGATCCGCGGCGATCCCGGCCTCGCGCTGATGGGCGCGGCCCGCGATCCCTACGAGGCGATCGAGCAGATGCGCGTCGCGCTGCCTGACGTGATCGTGCTCGACATCGAACTGCCGCGCATGGACGGGCTGACCTTCCTGCGGCGGATCATGGCGCAGCGGCCGGTGCCCGTGGTGATCTGCTCCAGCCACACCCAGAAAGGCTCGGAGGCGATGTTGCGGGCGCTGGAGGCGGGCGCCGTCGAGGTGATCGGCAAGCCCGCGATGGGCAGCGCGGCGGGGTTGCGCGACAGCGCCCAGCGCATTCGCGCGGCGATCCGCGCGGCGTCGATGGCCCGGCTGTCCAATCTGCGCGCCGGGCCGGCGGCGTCGGCCCCCCGGGCGAGCCCGGTCGCGCCCAAGCTCACCGCCGACGCGGTCCTGCCCCCGGCGCGCGACGTCGACCATCAGCGCGCCATCGCCCGGATGCCGCGCACCGACCCGGTGATCGTGATCGGCGCCTCGACCGGCGGCACCGAGGCGCTGCGCGACGTGCTGACCGCGCTGCCGCCCGACGCGCCGGCGATCGCCGTCGTCCAGCACATGCCGGCGGGCTTCACCGCCGCTTTCGCGCGTCGGCTCGACGGGCTCTGCGCGATCGAGGTGCGGGAGGCGGCGGATGGCGACCAGATGCGCCGCGGCCTCGCGCTCATCGCGCCTGGCGACCGCCATCTCGCACTGCGGCGGTCGGGTCGGGGTTATGCGGTCGCGCTGGTCGACGGCCCGCCCGTCTCGCGCCACCGCCCGTCGGTGGACGTCCTGTTCCGCTCCGCGGCGCAGGTCGCCGGGCCGAACGCGGTCGGCGCGATCCTGACCGGCATGGGAGACGACGGCGCGGTCGGGCTGCGCGAGATGCGCCAGATGGGCGCGACGACCATCGCCCAGGACGAGGCGAGCTGCGTCGTGTTCGGCATGCCCAAGGAGGCGATCGCCCGCGGCGGCGTCGAGATCGTCCTGCCGCTCGACCGGGTCGCCGCGTCGCTGCTCGGCTGCGCGGCGCGCATCGGCTGAGCGAGGCGGACCTTGTCGGCGCGATCAGCGCCGATAGAAGTGGTGCCCGTCGATGCTCACAGTGCGGGTCAGGCGCTGCGCCCAGTCCGGCTCGGCGATGCTGCGCGCGATGAAATAGGTCGCGCCGCCCGTCGGGTCCGCGCGTCGCCCGCTCACCACGTCGAGCGCGACGCGCATCGATTTGTCGAAGGCGGCCATGTCGAGCGGCTGATCCGAGCGGCGGTCGCAATACCAGGAGAACTGGCAGACGCCGCTCCATTTCTGGGTCACCACTTCGCAGACCCGGTCGGGATAGCGGGCGCTGCGGACGCGGTTGAGGGTGACATGCGCCACCGCCGCCTGCCCCTTCGCGCTTTCGCCGCGCGCTTCGTGATAGACGTTGAGCGCGAGACAGGCGACTTCGGACGGGTCGGCGTTCCGGCTCTCGGAGGGGATCTCGGCGGCGCCCAGAGCGAGCGAAGCAGCGAGAATGTATGATGCGGCTACAACTGGCATGCCGGAGGCTATCGCAGCGACGGGACTTCAAGTCAAACTGAACTCTTCGTGAGAATGTCGCGCGCGCCGTGTGGTCTCGTCGCCGCAAGGACAGCTGCGGACTGTTCGTCGCCGCGCGGGTGGCGGGGCCCGCCGAGGGCCGCCCGGGGCCGCGGCCCCTTCCCAAACCGCCCGATTCGCGCTAGTTGCCCGGCTTTCCCGCGGCGCGCCACCCCTGGAGGGCGTCCGCATCTTCCGAAGGAGCGACCCGATGGGCGAGACGACGACGCTCGAGGCCACGGCGCGCGAGGGGACGGGCAAGGGGGCCGCCCGGTCTGCGCGACGCAATGGACTCGTGCCAGGCGTGATCTATGGCGGCGGCGAGGCCCCGCAGGCGATCAACATGAAGTTCAACGAGCTGCTCAAGCTGCTCAAGAAAGGCAAGTTCATGTCGAGCCTGCACAATGTGCGGGTCGACGGCGTGGACAACCGCGTCGTGTGCAAGGCCGTGCAGCGCGACGTGGTCAAGGATCTGCCGACCCATGTCGATTTCCTGCGGCTGACCGAGAGTTCGCGGATCAAGCTGCACGTTCCGGTCGAGTTCCTCAATGTCGAGACTTGCCCGGGCATCAAGCGCGGCGGCACGCTCAACGTAACGCGCCACGACGTCGAGCTGTGGGTGCGCGCCGGCGCCATTCCCGACCACATCGAGCTCGACCTGGCCGAGGGCAAGCTCGGCGAGGTGTTCAAGATCTCGGCGATTTCGCTGCCCGCGGGCGTGACCCCGGTGATCGCGGATCGCGACTTCGTGATCGCCAGCATCGCCACGCCCTCGGGCATGGTGGCCGACGAGGAAGAAGCCGCCGCAGAGGCGTGACCATGGCCTGAAAGCGGGCCCGACAGACGCCTTCGGGCGATGCGACCCTCGGCCCGGCGCGCGCGTTGCGCGCCGGGCCGCATGCTGTCTGGAGCGACGGAGAGCCGCGATGAAGCTGCTGGTGGGCCTCGGCAACCCGGGCGCGCGCTACGCCGGCACCCGCCACAATGTCGGCTGGATGGCGGTCGACGCCATCGCCGAGGCGCATGGCTTCGGCCCGGAGCGCGCGAAGTTCCAGGGCCGGTTGCGCGAGGGCCGGCTGGGGTCAGAGCGCGCGCTCATTCTCAAGCCCGAGACCTACATGAACCTCTCCGGCCAGTCGGTCGCGGCGGCGATGCGCTTCCACAAGATCGCGCCGGGCGAGGCGACCGTGTTCCATGACGAGCTCGACCTCGCCCCCGGCAAGCTGCGGGTGAAGCTCGGCGGCGGCCATGCCGGCCATAACGGGCTGCGCTCGCTGCATCAGCATATCGGGCCGGATTTCGCCCGGGTGCGGATCGGCATCGGCCATCCCGGCGACAAGGCGCTGGTCGCCGACTATGTGCTGCATCCCTTCGCCAAGGCGGACGGCGACTGGCTGGAGCCCCTGCTCGCCGCGATCGCCGAGGCCGCGCCGATGCTCGCCCATGGCGACGCGGCGGGCTTTCAGAACCGCGTCGCCCTGCGCACCGCGCCGCCGCGCAAGCCCCAGCCGGCGAAGCCCGCGCGCCCAGCCCCGTCCGACGCCGTCCCGTCCGACGCCGCCCCGTCCGACGCAGCAGCGCCGGTCGCGGAGCCGTCGCCGGACGCCGCGCCTGCGCGCTCGCCGCTGCAGAGCCTCCTCGAGCGCTTCCGGCGCGACTGACCGGCGGGCCCCTCAGTAGCAGCGCCCCCCTGGCGCGCGCACGACGCCGTGTCCGGTGGCGTCGTCGCGCCCCGGAGGCCCGACATCTTCGGCGGTGCGGGCGAGCAGCGCGCGCGCCGCTTCGGGGTCTCCGCCGGTCTCGGCGCGCGCGCGCAGCATCGCGGCCATCGCGAAGGGCACGGCGAAGCTCGTCCCGGTCCAGGCCCGGACGCCGCCGTCGCCGGCGGCGGAGGCGACGTCGACGCCGGGGGCGGCGACCTCGACATAGGCGCCGCGCGTGCCGCCGCGCCAGGCCCGCTTGCGCGCGTCGACCGCCGCCACCGCCGTCACCGAAGGATAGGCCGCAGGATAGGCTGGGCGGGCCCGCGGACCGTCATTGCCGGCGGCGGCGAGCAGATTGGCCCTGCGCGCCGCCACTTGCGTCGCGCGCTCGAGCAGCAGATTGGGCGGTCCGGCGAGGCTGAGGCCGATCGCCCGCGCCCGCCCGGCCACCGCCCAGTCGAGCGCGCGCACGACAGAGGCCGCGTCGGCGCGCGTCGCGTCGCCGCGCCGGCCCACCGCTTCGGCGGCGAGCAGCCGCGCGCCGGGCGCGAGCGGCGACGCGCGTCCGACCAGCAGCGCCGCGACCGCCGTTCCGTGGTCCGGGGCCGCGCTGGCGACGTCGTCGGCGAGGAAGGACCTCCGCTCGATCCGCGCGCCCCGCAGCGTCGGATGCCGCGGATCGACGGCGGTGTCGACGATGGCCACGGGCGCGCCGCGCGCGCAGGCGTCCGAACCGCCCGCGCTCAACCGCACAAGCTCCACGCCCCAGCAGACGCCGCCGGGGCAGACTTCGCCGCCCGAGCGGTAGAGATGGTTGAAGTCGAGCGTGGCGCCCGGAGCGGCCCCGCGCGCCGCGGCCAGCGCGTCGTCGAGCGACAGGCCCTGCGGGGCGCGCAGCCGCGACAGCGTCGCGCCGAGGCCGCCGAGCGTCGTCGTCTCGATCACGAAGAAGCCGAGATTGGCGAGGGCGGCCCGGTCGCCCGCGTCGAGGTCGAAGGCGACGAGTTCGCGCGCGAGGCGCTCGTTCGCGTCGTCTCCGCGGCTCGCGCCGCCGAAGACGTCCTCGATCAGCCGACCGAACGCCGTGTCGCGCAGCGAGCCGCCGCGCTCGTCGTCGTCGTCGTCGTCGTCGTCGTCGTCATCGTCATCGTCATCGTCATCGTCATCGTCATCGTCATCGTCATCGTCATCATCATCATCATCATCATCGTCATCATCGTCATCATCGTCGCCGTCATCGTCCCCGTCGTCGTCGTCGTCGTCGCCGTCATCGTCCCCGTCGTCGTCGTCGCCATCATCGTCCCCGTCGTCTCCGCCACCGTCGTCGTCGCCACCGTCGTCGTCGCCATCGTCGTCGCCACCGTCGTCGTCGTCGTCCGCGAGCGCGGCCGGGGGCGACCAGTCGAGTCGGTCGTCGAGCGGCGAAAGCGTCGCCATCAGCGCGAGGATGAGAAGCAGTCGCATCGGTCCGGGCCTCCGTGTTCGCAGCGATCGGGAGGAGAACGCGCGCAGGGCTGATTTCTTCCCGCAGCGGGAATAGAAGTTCGCGCCGCGCGTTTCCCCGGCGCTGGACGGAAGGAGAAGTCACCCGATGGCCGACGACGTCAAGGCCGAGCTGGTCGTCCTGATCCCGCGGCTGCGGCGCTTCGCATGGGCGCTGACCGGTTCGCGCGACGAGGGCGACGATCTGGTGCAGGCGGCCTGCGTCAAGGCGCTCGGCGCACTCGACCAGTATCAGCCCGGCACGCGGCTCGACGCCTGGATGTTCCGCATCCTGCGCACGGGCTGGATCGACCGCGCCCGGTTCCGCGCGCGGCGGCCCTCGGTCTCGGACCCCGAGACGCTCGAGGCGCTGTCGGATGGCGGGGTCGGCGCGCAGGCGGCGATGGCGCGGCTGACGCTGGAGCGGGTGCGCGCGCGCATGGCCGAACTGCCGGAGGAGCAGCGCGAGGCGCTGGCGCTGGTGGCGGTCGAGGGGCTCTCCTACAAGGACGCCGCGGAGGTTCTCGGCGTCCCCGTCGGCACGGTGATGAGCCGGTTGTCGCGCGCCCGCGCGCGGCTGTCGGCCTTGATGGAGGACGCGGCATGAGCGACGCGCGCGAGGACATGGACTGGACCGAACAGGAGATCGCGGCCTTCGTGGACGGCGAACTCGACGCCGTCGAAGCCGCGCGGATCGCGGCGATCCTCGACGCCGATCCCGCGGCGCGCGCGCGCGCCGAAGAACTGCGCGCGATGAACGCGCTGCTGCGCGACGCCTTCGCCGCGCCGCTGGAGGAGCCCGCGCCCGCGCCGATGCGCGCCGCGCTCCTCGGCGCGCCGGGCAAGGTGGCGACGCTGACGCCCGCCGCGCGACGCGCGCCGAGGACATGGGCGCCCGCCGCGCTGGCGGCGTCCGTCGCGCTCCTGATCGGGCTGGGCGTTGGCGGGGCGCTGTTCGGCCCGTCGCCGCAAGCCCCGCAGGTCGCGCAGGCCGCGCTCGGCGTGGGGCTCGCGCCCGAAGCCGCGCAGGCGGCCCTCGAGACGGCGCCGAGCGGCGCGGAGCAGGGCGCGCTGCGGCTGCTCGCGAGCTTCGAGACCCCCGGCGGCGCCTGCCGCGAGTTCGAAACGCTGGGCGCCGGCGCGTCCGTCGAGGCGATGGGGCTGGCCTGCCGCAGCGCCGAGGGCTGGCGGGTGCTGACGCTCGCGCAGGCCGCCGAGGGCGAGACGACGGACGGCGGCTATGCGCCCGCTTCGGGCGCGGCGCTCGACGCCATCGGCGCGGCGCTCGACGCGCTCGGGGCGGGACCCGCCCTGTCGCCCGAGCAGGAGGCGTCGCGCATCGGGTCGGGCTGGCGTTAAGCGCCCGCCCCGCCCTTGCATCCGCCGCGGCGCATGCTATCCCCCGCCGCGACGGACAGGGGGAGACGCCGCGATGGACGGGCTGGAGCAACTGCGCGCGAAGCATCTCGCCGCGATCGCCGACGCGGACGACGAGGCGGCGCTGGAGGCCGTGCGGCTCGCCGCGCTCGGCAAGAAGGGCGAAGTCTCGCTGCTGATGCGTGAACTCGGGCGGATGAGCCCGGAGGAGCGCCAGACGGCCGGCCCCGCGCTGAACGCGCTCAAGGACGAGGTCAACGCCGCGCTCGCCGCCCGCAAGGCCGCGCTCGGCGACGCGGCGCTCGCCGAGCGTCTCGCGGCGGAATGGCTCGACGTCACTCTGCCGCCGCGCCCGCGTCTCGCGGGAACGATCCATCCGATCAGCCAGGTGACCGAGGAGGTCGCGACGATCTTCGCCGCGATGGGCTTCGGGGTGAAGGAAGGCCCGCAGATCGAGGACGACTGGCACAATTTCGACGCGCTCAACATCCCGCCCGAGCATCCCTCGCGCACCGAGATGGACACGTTCTACATGGCCCCAAAGGCCGACGGGACGCGCCATGTGCTGCGCACCCACACCTCGCCGGTGCAGATCCGGGGGATGCTGGAAGAGGGCGCGCCCTGCCGCTTCATCTGCCCGGGGCGCGTCTATCGCTCGGATTACGACCAGACCCACACGCCGATGTTCCATCAGGTCGAAGGGCTCGCGATCGACCGCGCGATCTCGATGGCGAACCTGAAATGGGTGCTCGAGGAGTTCTGCCGCGCCTTCTTCGAGGTCGAGGGGGTGGAGCTGCGCTTCCGCGCCTCGCATTTCCCCTTCACCGAGCCATCGGCGGAAGTGGACATCCGCTGTTCATGGACCGGCGGCGTGCTGAAGATCGGCGAGGGCGACGACTGGCTCGAGATCCTCGGCTCGGGGATGATCCACCCCAAGGTCCTGCGCGCGGGCGGGATCGACCCCGACCAGTGGCAGGGCTTCGCCTTCGGCATGGGAATCGACCGGATCGCGATGCTGAAATACGGCATCCCCGACCTGCGCGCCTTCTTCGACAGCGATCTGCGCTGGCTGCGCCATTACGGCTTCAGCGCGCTGGAGGGGCCGAGCGCCCATGCGGGGCTGACGCGCTGAGGGGGCGAGGGCGGCCTTGGGTGGGAAGCGCAAGTTCGGCATGGGCGCTGAGGACCGCGCCCTCCCTCGGGTGGGCGCTTCGGAACTTCTGAGCTACGCGGTTTATGGCGCCAAGTACTTCTCGCGTTCAGCTACTTGAACCGTTGCAATGCGCCCTCCCTTGGGGGAGGGAGGGCGCGGTCCGTGCTGGTCGCACGGACCAAGAGACGAGCGGAGACCCTCCGCAAATGGCCGGTTTCCGCGCAGCGCCGCCGTTCACTCCACCACTTTCGGCACCACGAAAAACCCGTCACGCGTCTCCGGGGCGTTCGCCAGCACGTCGTCGCGGCGGTTGCCGTCGGTCACCACGTCGGCGCGGCGCTTCAGCCGCATCGGCGTGACGGAGGTCATCGGCTCGACGCCCTCGACGTCGAGTTCGCCGAGCTGTTCGGCGAAGGCGAGGATGCGCGACAGCTCGCCCGCCAGCGCGTCGAGCTGGTCCTCCTCGACGCGGATGCGCGCCAGATGCGCCACCCGGCGCGTCGTGTCCCGGTCCACCGCCATCGCGTCAGCTCCCTTGCGGTCGGGCGACCTCGTCGCCCCCTCCATGCCGCACATACGCCACCAGCAGCACGCCGAGCAATGTCCCGTTCAGGACATGCCACATGAAATGCGTGCCCATCGGGAAGACGTCGCACAGCGGCATGTCGAGCGCCCGGAACGTCAGCGAGGCCACGAAGAGCCCCGCCGCCGCCAGCAGCCAGACGCCCACGGGGTGGCGCCGCAGCATCAGCAGCGCGCCGCAGGCGGCGAGCGCGACCAGCGCCGGCAGATATCCGGTCGCGGGCTGGAGCGCGGGCGGAAAGGTCGCCGCCGCGGCGCTGCGCACGCCCGAGGAAAAGAACAGGAACGCCACCGCGCCCGCCGCCGCCTCCGCCGGGCGCGCCCCGAAATAGCGCCACAGCGCGAGCCCCAGATAGGCGACGATGAAGAGCAGGATCGCGAGCACGTCCGCCGCGCCCGACCAACGCTGCGCGAAGGTGTGGAACAGGCCCGACCCCAGCCCGACCAGCGCGACGAGGACGATCAGCGTCCAGGTCCAGCGGTCCAGACGCCCGGCCCGCTTCGCGGCGAACCAGCCGACGAAGGCCGCGAGAAAGAACGCCAGATTGGTCAGCGCGTTGACCGGCTCGGCCCAGAAGCCGGGATCGGTGCGCTCGCAATAGATGTCGACGGGGCGGAACCAGTCCATGACGCCTCCTCTTGTCACCCCGCCCAGATAGAGCGCGCGGAGGCGCGATGCGAGCCTTGCGGCGCGCGCCGCGATTCGGAATGTTCGGGGCGAGGCTTGCGAAGGAGGCGGCGATGAAGATCACCTGGCTCGGCCATTCCGGTTTCCGCATCGAGACGGCGGGGCAGATCCTGCTGGTGGATCCGTGGCTGCGCGGCAATCCGGCCTTCGACGAGGCGCGCTTCGACGAGGCCATCGCCGGCGCCACGGCGATCCTGCTCACGCATGGCCATTTCGACCACGCCGGAAACGCCGTCGAGATCGCCCGCGCCGCGAAGGCCCCGATCTGCGGCGTCTACGATCTGGTGAGCTGGCTGACCTCGGGCGCCTCGGATGTCGAGGGCGTCGGCTTCAACAAGGGCGGGACCATCGCGCTGGGCGAGGCGCGGGTCACGATGGTGCATGCGACCCATTCGGCGAGCGCCTCGGACGGGGAGCGCCCCGTCTGCGTCGGCTCCGAGACCGGTTTCGTGATCGCGGGCGGCGGGACGACGCTCTACGTCGCCGGCGACACCGACGTGCATTCCGACATGGCGCTGGTGCAGGAGTTGCACCGCCCCGATCTCGGCATCCTGCCCATTGGCGGCCATTTCACGATGGACGCCGCCCGCGCCGCCTTCGCCTGCCGCAAGTTCTTCAGCTTCCGCGCCGCGATCCCCTGCCACTACCGCACGTTCCCGCTGCTGGCGCAGTCGGCGGAGGAGTTCGCGACGCTCGCCGCCCCGACGAAAGTGGTCGCCCCGGAGGTGATGGAGACGGTCGAACTCTGAGGCCGCGCGCCTGCGCGGCCTCAGAGCGCTTCGGGCGTTACTGGTTTTTCTGGCGATAGGTGATCCGGCGCACAGAGCCGCTCTTGGAGCGCATCAGCAGGGTCTCGGTCTCGAGATAGGCCCCGTGGCGGCGGGCGCCCTTGAGGATCGAGCCGTCGGTGACGCCGGTCGCCGCGAAGATCACGTCGGCGGTCACCAGATCGCCGAGGACGTACTTCTTGCCGAGATCGGTTATGCCGGCGCGGTGGGCGCGCTCCTTCTCCTCATGGTTGCGGAACCAGAGCCGCCCCTGAAACTGCCCGCCCATGCATTTCAGCGCGGCGGCGGCGAGCACACCCTCCGGCGCGCCGCCCGCGCCCATGTACATGTCGATCCCGGTGTGGTCGGAGGCGGCGCAATGGATCACCCCGGCCACGTCGCCGTCGGTGATGAGGTGGATCGCGGCGCCGGTGGCGCGGACCTTGTCGATGATCTCGGCATGGCGCGGGCGTTCGAGGATGCAGACGGTGATGTCGCGCGGCGGGCAGCCCTTCGACTTCGCCAGAGCGCGCACGGCCTCGGCGGGGTCCATGTCGAGATCGACGACCCCTTCGGGATAGCCCGGTCCGATCGCGACTTTCCACATGTAGACGTCGGGGGCGTGCAGCATCGAGCCGCGCGGCCCCATCGCGATCACCGTCATGGCGTTCGGCATCGCCTTGGCGGTCAGCGTCGTGCCTTCGAGCGGGTCGAGGGCGATGTCGACTTCGGGGCCTTCGCCGGACCCGACTTCCTCGCCGATATAGAGCATCGGCGCCTCGTCGCGCTCGCCTTCGCCGATCACCACCGTGCCCTTGATGTCGAGCAGGTCGAGTTGCTTGCGCATCGCGTCGACCGCCGCCTGATCGGCCTGCTTCTCGTCGCCATGGCCGACGAGATGCGCCGCCGCGATCGCCGCCGCCTCCGACACGCGCGCAAGACCGAGCGACAGCATGCGGTCCTTGAATTCAAGCTCCTGGATGGGATCGGCGGTCATGGACAACTCCTGCGGGCTGTGAATGGGGGCGGGATGGAGAGGGGCGGAACTCAGACGTCCTCGATGGCGAGCGCGACGGGCGCGGCGAGGCTGACCGGGCTCGCGGAGATGGCGGCGAGCGCGCGGTCGAGCGCCGCGCGCGCGCAGGCATGGGTGAGGATGACGACCGTGGCGCCGGCGTCGCGCTCGTCGTCCTGGCGCATCGCGCGGATCGACACGCCCTCCGCCCCGAGATCGCGCGCGACCTCGCCCAGCGCGCCGGGGCGGTCCTGCAGGCGGAAGCGCAGATAGAAGGGCGCGGTCGGCTCGACGGCGCGCGGCGCCTGCGCGAGGCTGGCGGCGGGGACGCCGAAGGCCGGGCCGCGCGCGCCGCGGGCGATGTCGATCAGGTCGGCGACGATGGCCGAGGCGGTCGGGCCGGCGCCGGCGCCGGGGCCTTCGAACACCGCCGCGCCGACCGCGTCGCCTTCGACCACCACGGCGTTGGTCACGCCGTCGAGCTGGCCGATTGCCGAGCCCGCCCGCACGAGGCAAGGCCGCACCGCGCGCTCGACCGCCTCGCCGACCCGCCGCGCGACGCCGAGCAGCTTCACCCGGTAGCCCATCGCGCCGGCATGGGAGATGTCGGCGAGCGCGACGCGCTCGATCCCCTCGACGCTCACCCCGTCGAAATCGGGATCGCAGCCGAAGGCGAGCGTGGCGAGCAGGGCGAGCTTGTGCGCCGCGTCGATCCCGCCGACGTCGAAGCTCGGATCGGCCTCGGCGTAGCCCTTGGCCTGCGCCTCGGCCAGCACCGGCGCGTAGTCGCGGCCCGAGCGCTCCATCTCGGTCAGGATGTAGTTGCAGGTGCCGTTCAGAACGCCGTAGACGCGGGAGACCGCGTTGCCCGCCAGCCCCTCGCCCAGCGCCTTGACGATGGGGATGCCGCCGGCCACCGCCGCCTCGAAGCGCAGGGCGACGCCCGCCGCCTCCGCCGCCGAAGCGAGGGCGAGTCCGTGATGGGCGAGCAGCGCCTTGTTGGCCGTCGCCAGATGCCGCCCGCCCGCGATCGCCGCCTCGCAGGCCGCCCGCGCCGGGCCGTTCGCGCCGCCGATGGCCTCGACCACCACGTCGAGATCGGCCCGCCGCGCCAGCGCCACCGGGTCGTCCTCCCAGGCGCAGGCGGACAGGTCCACGCCGCGGTCGCGGCCCCGGTTGCGCGCGCTGACGGCGCGCACCTCTATGGGCCGCCCCGCCCGCGCCGCGATCAGCGCCGCGTTGCGCGCGAGAAGCTGCGCCACGCCCGCGCCGACGGTCCCGAGCCCTGCAAGCCCGACCTTCAGAGGCTCTGCGTTCATTCGGCGGCCTCGGGCAGATTGTCGTAGCGCGCCATGATCTCGCCGGCGCGCCCGAGCAGCTTCTTCACGCCGCGCGCCGCCTGCCGGATGCGCTGCTCGTTCTCGACCAACCCGATCCGCACATAGCCCTCGCCATATTCGCCGAACCCCACGCCCGGCGCGACGGCGACCTGAGCCTCGGTCAGCAGGAGCTTGGCGAACTCCATCGAGCCGAGCCGCGCGAAGGCCTCGGGAATCGGCGCCCAGGCGAACATGGTGGCGGGCGGCGAGGGGATCGGCCAGCCGGCCTCCGCCATCGCCTTCACCAGCACGTCGCGGCGCGCCTTGTAGACGCCGCGGATCTCGGCGACGCAATCCTGCGGACCGTTCAGGGCGGCGGCGGCGGCCACCTGCACCGGGGTGAAGGCGCCGTAGTCGAGATAGGATTTGATGCGCGCCAGCGCCGCGATCAGCCGCGGATTGCCCACGGCGAAGCCCATCCGCCAGCCGGGCATCGAGTAGGTCTTGGACATCGAGGTGAACTCGACCGCCACCTCCTTCGCCCCCTCGATCTGCAGGATCGAGGGCGGCGGGTCGCCCTCGAAATAGATCTCGGCGTAGGCGAGGTCGGACAGCACGAAGATCTCGTTCTTGCGCGCCCAGCGCACCAGCTCGGCGTAGAAATCGAGGTCGCAAATCTGCGCCGTCGGATTCGACGGGAAGCTGACGATGGCGACCAACGGCTTGGGCACCGAATGATGCACCGCGCGGTCGAGCGAGCGCATGTACGCGTCGGGGTCGAAGCGGCCCTCGTGCAGCGCCGGGATGTGGCGCAGCGCCGCGCCCGCGATCATGAAGCCGTAGGGGTGGATCGGATAGGACGGGTTCGGCGACAGGATCACGTCGCCCGGCGCGGTGATCGCCATGGCGAGGTTGGCGAGCCCCTCCTTGGAGCCGAGCGTCGCGATGACTTCGGTTTCGGGGTTCAGCGTCACGCCGAAACGCCGCTGGTAATAGGCCGCCTGCGCGCGGCGCAGCCCGGCGATGCCCTTGGAGGCGGAATAGCGGTGCGTCCTCGGCTTGCGCACCGTCTCGATCATCTTCTCGACGATGTGGGACGGCGTATCCATGTCGGGATTGCCCATCCCGAAATCGATCACGTCCACGCCCTGCGCGCGGTACTCCGCCTTCAGCCGGTTGACCTCGGCGAAGACATAGGGCGGCAGACGTTTGATGCGGTGGAATTCCTCGGCCATGCGCGTTCCGCCCCCTCTTCACGGCCTGCTCGACGAGGCCGCTTATAGGGCCGCGCCGCCGCCGCGCCAAGCACGGGGCGCGCGCGCGAGACTTCGGGGTCCGCGCGAGGCGTCTCCCCCGGCGTCGGAGCGATACGCCCCCCGGTCGGACGGTTCAGTCGCCGAGCGACCGGCGCGGCATGCCGGAAGCGGTCTCGCGGAAAGGCCGCGCCGCGCCGAGGCGCGCTCCGACGGTCGATGCGAAGTCTCGAACCGGCGCCCGGACGGTCAGGCGCTCGATGCGGCTCCAGGCCAGTCGCGCCGCGTCGAACAGGAGCGACCCGGCGCGCGCCGAATCCTGCGCCGCCGCGCGCGCCGTCGCCGCGTCGCGCAAGCGCCCCAGTCCGAACGCCCTGTAGAGCCCGACAGTGGTCAATCCCATCAGGATGAAGGCGAATATCGTGTCGCTGAGGAAATGCTTGCCCGGGGCCATCCGGATCAGCGCCGCCCCGAGCAGCCACAGCGCCGCCGCGCCGACGGCGACCGCGCGCGCCCGGCCCGCCGTCAGCGCCGGCCAGAGCGCCGCCAGAAGCCCGAAGGCCAGCGCCGCCGCAGCCGCCCCCTCGCCCGAAACGAAAGAGCAGTTGGTCGCGCATCCCTCGCCGATGGCGAAAGGCGGCGTCATCGGATTGGCGCCGCCGAAGACCGTCACCGCGTCGGGCCGCGCCCGCCCCCAATGCTCCTTGAACAGCGCGTTGGCGATGAGGCCGGGGCCTGTGGCCAACAGGGCGCAGAAGAACAGCCACAGCCGCGCGGGGGTGCGCCAGCCATGGGGCGCGAGAAGTCTCAGCAAGGCCATCAGAGCGACGAAGACGCAGAAGGCGACGAAGACCAGCTTGTAGACCGATCGAAGCGCCGCGACCGCCGGATCGGAGCGCAACGGAAAACCGGCTCCGTCATGGAAAACCCCCGCCGCCCAGAGGTCGAGCTCGGGAACCGCGACGAACAGCGCGAGCGCCCCGAAGCCGAGCGTGCTGAGCAGCGTCGCGAGGCGCCAGAACAGCAGATCGGGGGCGCTCTCGCGGGTCATCTCAGCGCTCCAGCCGATGCAGGGCCGGCTCCCGCGCGCCCATGAAGGGCCGGGGCGCCGGCGGGGGCAGCGCCACGGCTGCGGCCCATCCCGGAGGCGGCGCTCCCGGATCCCCGAGCGTCGCCCACAGCGTCGCGCCCTGCGCGTCGGGCGGCGTCTCGGCGAGGTCCCAGCCATGCCGCGGCGGGCCGCCGCGGGGCGCGGCGGCGACCGCGACGGGGCTGTCGCGCAGCCCGTGCGTCAGCGCGGCCAGCAGGGCGCGATTGTCGGCGAGGATCAGCCCCGCCCCTTCCGCGCGGGCGACGGCGGCGACCTCCTCGGCGTAGGCGCTCTGACCGAGGACGCGGGCGAAGGCGGGCCGGCCCTTCGGACCGGGAATCGCCTCCGGCGCGAGCGCGGCAAGCGGCAGCAGGACCGACGCCGCCGTCCCGAACGCGAAGGAGGCGGCCAGCGCCCGGCGCCCCCAGCGCGCGAGCTCCGCTGCGGCGAGCGGCGTCGCCGCGACGAAGGCGGCGGCCGCCCAGTTCGCGTTCGCGCCGGCGCGCAGCGCCTGCAACGCCACCAGCGCCATGATCGGCGCCGAGAACCAGACCAGCGGCCCGCGCGGCGCCCGCCACACCGCCGAAAGCCACGCCGCGAAGAGGAGCGGCCCCATCACCCCGAACTGCGCCCCGAGAAATTCGAGCAGCGCCAGCGGGCGCAGCCCCGTCGAGACGCCCGCATTGTCGAGGGTGTGCGCCAGCGTCGCCCCCGAATGCGCGAAGTTCCAGATCAGGTTCGGGGCCAGCGCCGCCGCCGCAGCCCCGAGCGCGATCGCCGCGTCGCGGACGCGGGGGCGGCCGGCGCGCTCCGCTGCCGCCCAGAGCAGCGCGCAGAGCACCGCATAGAGCGCCGCGTATTTGCCGAGCGCGGCGACGCCGAGGAAGGCGCCGGCGGCGAGCGCGGTCGCCGCGGAGGGGCGTTCGACGGCGCGCACCCAGAACAGGATCGCGAGCGCCAGCGGCGCCAGCATGACCGTGTCCGTCGAGATCAGCTGCGCGCCGAAGGCGACGCCCGGCATCGTCAGCCAGGCGAGCCCGGCCAGCAGCCCGACGCGGCCGCCGAGGACATGCGCGCCGAGCGCCCCCACCGCCACCGCCGCGAGCGACTGCAGCACGGGCGAGGCCGCCCGCACCCAGAACGGGTCCGCCGCCCCGCCGAGCGCGGTCGTCGCCCCGATGGTCCAGGCGATCAGCGGCGGCTTGGAGAAATAGCCCCAGGCCGGCTCGCGGCTCCACGCCCAGTACTGCGCCTCGTCGACGAAGAGTTCGGTTCCGTTCAGCGCGAGCAGCGCGAGGCGCAGCGCCGCGACCCCTGCGGCGACCGCCGCCAGCAGGGCGAGCGGCGCGGGCGCGGCGTCAGCCGGCGCGAAGGTTGCGCTTCTCTGCATGGATCAACCAAAGGTTCCGGGCGTAGATCGCGAAGCCCATCGACTGGCCGAGGATGAACACCGGATCGGCGCGATGGATGGCGTAGGCCAGCAGCACCGCCGCCCCGGCGATCGACAGCCACCAGAAGGCGACGGGGACCACCGAGCGGCCGGCGCGCTCCGAGGCCGCCCATTGCAGCAGGAAGCGCGCGCTGAACACGAGCTGGCCGCCGAGGCCGACGACGACCCAGAGGAACTCGGTCATGTCCTCGACGCCGAGGAAGGCGAACAGGGCGGGAAGCTGGTCAGCCATGGGCGGTCCCGATCGCGACGGCGCCGCGCGCATGCGCCGGGGGGTGCGCGCGGCGGGCGGGCGCCGAGCGGCGGCGCCGGCGCAGCAGCCACCAGACGCCGAACAGGTCGAGCGCCCCGACCAGCGTGCGGTCGATCTGCCCGTATTTCGACCGTCCCGCCGCGCGCGGGCGATGACCGACCGGGACATGCCGCACGGTCCAGCCGTCGGCGAGGAACAACGCCGGCAGGAAGCGGTGCATGTGGTCGAAGATCGGCAGGTCGAGGAAGGCCGCGCGCGGAAACGCCTTCAGCCCGCAGCCGGTGTCCGGCGAGCCGTCGCGCAGCAGGGCGCGCCGCAGGGCGTTGCCGATGCGCGAGGCGAGGCGCTTGGCCGCGCTGTCGCGCCGGCGCGCGCGCACGCCGCAGACGAGCCCGAGCGAGGGCGGGCGATCTTCGGCGAGAAAGTGCGCGATCAGCGCGGGGATGTCCGCCGGCGGGTTCTGCCCGTCGCCGTCGAGCGTGACGACGATCGGCGCCTCCGCCGCGCGCACCCCCGTCGCGACCGAGGCGGACTGGCCGAAGCTGCGCGCGTGGCGCACCGTCCGCAGCCACGGATGCGCCGCCTGCGCCGCGGCGATCGCCGCCGCGGTCGCGTCGGTCGAGCCGTCGTCGACGAAGATCGCCTCGAAGGGGCCGATCGGGGCGCAGGCGGCGCCGATCTCCGCGACGAGGGACGCGACGGCCTCGGCTTCGTCACGCATCGGCGCGACGACGGCGAACAACGGCGTTGTGGAGCGCATGCGGGGCCTCCTTGATCCAGGACGTCGCTCGGCGCGCGGCGGCGGCGGCGAGCACGCGCGCGGCGCGCAGGGCCGCTCGACCCTCGGCTGGCGCATCGGCGAACGCAACCGGCAGATCGCGGGCCGCGGCGGCGCGGGCCAGCGCCCGCGTCACGTAATGGCCGAGCGCGCCCCCGGCGATCACGTCCGACAGGTAATGGGCGCCCGCCCCTGTGCGGCTGACCGCCCCCCAGAGCGCGACGCCGTAGAAGACCGGTCGCCAGCGCGGGGCGATGAGCGCCAGCGCCGCCGCCAGCGCGAAGAGCGTCGCCGCATGGCCCGAGGGCAGGCTGTTGAGCTTGTAGTCGAAGGCCAGCGGTTCGAAATGATAGGCGCCGAGCGTCTCTGCGAGCTTGGGCCGCGCCCGCCCGATCGTCATCTTGAGGATCGCGGCGAGCGTCCCGAGCCCGGCCACGCAGCCCAACGCGAACAGCGCCCGACGGCGCAGCGCGCGCGCGGCCCGTCGCGGACGCGCAGGGGGGGCGTCGGCGACAGGGCGCGGCCCGCGCGCGGCGACATGCGCCGCAAGCCCGACCGCCGCGCAGGACGCCATCATCCACCCGCTGTCGCCGACGCCGGTCGCCCAACGCCAGAACCCCACAAGCTCGGGATCGGCTGCGCGGAAATAGGCGAGGACGAGCGGGTCGAGAAAAGTGAACGCGAAGAGCCAGGCCGAACCGAGCACGGCCAACGCCAGCGCCCGCGCATCGACGTCCGTCGCGCCGAATGACGTCGCATCACCGCGCACAGACCCCTCCTTCCCGCGCATCGTACAGGGTCAGCGAGACGCGGCGCCCGTTGGAGTAGTTGAAGGCGTCGAGTTGCGCCCGAGACGCCGCGTCGGGATATGCGGCGAGGAAGATGTCGCGCGCGCGCGCGTCGATCCAGGCGAGCCCCGCGCGCCCCTCGGCCACGGCCTGCGCCGCGCCGGGCCCGTCGGTCAGGAGGGTGTCCGTCCCGAGATGGAACACCGCGCTCGGCTCGCGATAGCCGGTCAGGGCCACGGGTCGGGCGTCGCCGCAACGCCAGCGCGCCGTCTCCGCCGCCATCGCCGGGGCGGGGAAGGCGACGCTCAGCGCAGGCAGGGCGAAATGGAGCACGGCGGTCGCCCCGAGCGCCGCCGACACCGCCGCCGCCGGCGCGAAGACCGCGAGCCGCCAGTCCCACAGCGCGCGCCCGGCGACCAGAGCGGCCGCGAGCGTCGCCAGCCCCAGCGCCAGACCTCCGGCCGAGGGCGCGCCCACGATCGCCCATGGCCCGAGCGTCGCCGCCCCCGCCAGCGCCGCCGCCGGGAGCGCCCAGAGCGCGACCATCGCCCCGCGCCAGCCGCGCGCGGGCGCCGGAAGCCCCTCGACCGCCGCGGCGGCGAGCAGCAGCGCCAGCGCCGGATAGGCCGGCAGCGTGTAATGGGGCAGCTTGGTCGGCACGAGTTCGAACACCAGCCACGTCGCCGCGACCCATCCCAGCAGCAGCGCCGTTTCGGGGCGCGCGCGCGCCCGCCAGACCAGCGGCGCCGCGACTGGCAGAAGGATCGCCCACGGCCAGAAGGCGGCGAACGCGACCAGCGTGTGATATCCGGGCGGCGCGCCATGCGACTCCTGCCCGGACGCCGCCTTGGCGAGCAGGTCCCGCCCCACGCTCTCCGTCCAGAAAGCGCCGTCGGAGACGAGCGTGATCGCGATCAGCCACGGCGCGGCGAGCGCGAGCGCGAGCGCCGGACCCCAGAGCGGAACCGCCGCGCGGATCGGCGCCCAGGATCGCGCGGCGAGGGCCGCCCCCGCCAGCCCCCCGGCGATCGGGATCAGAATGATCGGACCCTTGATCAGCAGCCCCGCCCCGACCGCCAGCCAGAGCAGCAGGGCCCAGCGACGCGCGTCGCCCCCGCCGGACTGGATGCGCGCGAGCGCCCCGAGCGCCGCCACGCAGGCCAGCAACAGCAGCGCGTCGGTCTTGGCGAGGCGCGCCTCGACCGCCAGAAGCGCGACGCAGGCGAGCCCGGCGCCGGCCAGCATCGCGGCGGGCCGTCCCACGAGGGCGAGTCCCGCCCAGAAAGTCAGCGCGACCGCCCCCGCGGCCGCGATCCAGGACGGCGCGCGGAATGCGCCGATCGCCGCCTCGGCCCCGCCGGCCAGCGACGCCGTTCCGGCCTGAGCCCAGTAGGCCAGCGCCGGCTTCTTGTGCCGCGCCGTCTCCTGGAAGCGGATGTCGATCAGGTCGCCGGTCTCCAGTATCTGCCGGCTCGCCTGCGCGAAGCGCGCCTCGTCGCGATCCGTGACCGGCAAGGTCCACTGACCCGGCAGAAAGAGCAGCAAGGCCAGCAGGAACGCCGCGCCGACCATCAGCCCTTCGCTCCTCGACCCGATCTGAGCGAGCGCGCCTTCCGTCCAATCTCGGCGCGACGGCTGCAGATGGGCTGAAGTCATGCGAAGGCCTTTCCCAGACCTCGCTTCCCTATAACGGAGGATCGTCAGATTTTTTGCGGTTGTGCGAAGGTTCTATGAAAAACCGACCGTCCGCCACGGCGGAGGCGCCGTGACACGGTCAGCTCGGCGGCTTTTTGGGCCGGCGCGCGCCGAAGCCGCGCCTGCCCCCGCCTGCGGCTTTCGATCGTCCAGCGCGCCGTCCGCGCCTTGGGCGGGGGTCGCTCAGGCCGCCTCGCGGCTCTCCTGCGCGACCAGCGCCACGATGTCGGCCATGATCTTGTTCAGCTCGAAATCCTTCGGCGTGTAGACCCGCGCGACGCCGTAGCCCTTGAGGGTCTCGGCGTCGGCGTCGGGGATGATCCCGCCCGCCACGACCGGCACGTCGTCGAGCCCCGCCGCCCGCATCCGCTCCATGACGTCCTTGATCAGCGGAAGATGCGAGCCCGACAGGATCGACAGCCCCACCACATGCACGCCCTCCTCGAGGGCCGCGTTGACGATCTGCGCAGGCGTCAGGCGGATGCCCTCATAGACGACTTCCATCCCGCAATCGCGCGCGCGCACGGCGATCTGCTCGGCGCCGTTGGAATGGCCGTCGAGCCCCGGCTTGCCGACGAGGAACTTCACCCGCCGCCCCAGCCGCCGCGACACCGCCTCGACTTCGGCCCGCAGCGCGTCGAGCCCTTCCGCCGCCGCATTCGCCGCCTTGCCGACGCCGGTCGGCGCGCGATACTCGCCGAACGCCTCGCGCATCGCCGCGCCCCATTCGCCCGTCGTCACGCCCGCCTTCGCCGCCGCGATCGAGGGCGGCATGATGTTGGCGCCCGTCCGCGCCGCCTCCTTCAGCGCCGCGATGGCCGCCGCGACCGCCTGCGGGTCGCGCGCCGCGCGCCACGCTTCGAGACGCCCGATCTGCTCGGCCTCGACGGCGGGGTCGACCGTCATCACGCCGCCTTCATTGGCGGTGAGCGGCGAGGGTTCGGTCGTGGTGAACTTGTTGACGCCCACCACCACCGTCTCGCCGGTTTCGATCCCGCGCAGCCGGCGCGAATTGCTCTCGACCAGCGCGCCCTTCATGTGGTCGATGGCCGCGACCGCCCCGCCCATCGCGTCGATGCGCGCCAGTTCCTCGCGCGCGCCGGCCTTCAGCGCCTCGACCTTGCGCTCCACCGCCGGGTTGCCGTCGAAAAGGTCGTCGTATTCCAGAAGGTCCGTCTCATAGGCCAGAACCTGCTGGAGCCGCAGCGACCATTGCTGATCCCAGGGGCGCGGCAGCCCGAGCGCCTCGTTCCAGGCGGGCAGCTGGAGCGCGCGGCACCGCGCCCGTTTGCTCAGCGTCACCGCCATCGCCTCGATCAGGATGCGATAGACGTTGTTCTCCGGCTGCTGCTCGGTCAGGCCGAGGCTGTTGACCTGCACGCCGTAGCGGAAGCGGCGCAGCTTCGGGTCGGTCACGCCGTAGCGCGTCTCGCAGATTTCGTCCCACAGATCGACGAAGGCGCGCATCTTGCACATCTCGGTCACGAAGCGGATGCCGGCGTT
>NZ_DAIQNN010000046.1:0-24991 GCF_036788415.1 Rubrimonas sp.
CGTGGACCCGCTGATTAAGAGTCAGCTGCTCTACCAACTGAGCTACACACCCGCCTCGCCGACATCTATTGCGCGCACGCTCCGGGGCGCGCCCGGCGGCACGTCCGCGCTTCTCGACGACGGGCGCTCTCTAGCCGATCCGGGACTTGAGGACAAGCCCTCGCCTTCGGGTGGATCGTGAACGGAAGCGCTCGACGCGCCTGCGTTGCCGGACGGCTTACGGCGGCCTGAAAGCGCAGGCGAATCGGCGATCGTGAGAGATGGTCGCCGCGATCCGGACAGTGCGCGACTTATGCTGCGCGAACCGAGAAGGTTGGATCGCCCGGCCGGGAGCGGACACGCCACAGCCCCGAGCGTCAGGCGAAGGCGGCGCCGGAGGCGATCTGCGGCGAAGCGACGGTCGCCGAGTTGGCGAGCGAGCACGGTGCGCTGCGGCCGCTGATCGACGCGCGAGGCGACAGGCGAACGACGGCGGTCGTCCGGAATCCGCGACGCCCCCCCTGCAGCGCCTCCTCCCGCGGGCGGGCGAGATGGCCGATGACCTCCAGGGTCGCGGACGAGGCCGATCGGGGCGACGACATGCCCCGCTCTCGGCGGTTTCGCACCCAGACGCGCCGGTCGCGTTCGAAACGGCCCCGGCGCAGCGCGCCGGCCCCGTCAGCTCGGCGACGGCGCGAGAGGCGCGGTCGCCGCGCGGTCGGCCTCCGCGCGCAAGGCGTCGACGAAGGCGCGGCGCAGCGGCGCGCCTTCCCGGCGCGGATCGTAGGCGGCGAAGAAGCGCGAGACGAAGGACCAGTCCGCCGTCTTGACCGCCCGCATCCGCCCCGCCGCCTGCCAGACCGCGCCGCGATGGGCCGGGAGGAAGCCGACATAGCGGCCCGAGAGGATCAGGATCTCCTGCGCCTCCATGCTTCCCACGGTGGCGCGGGCGACGACGCGCCCGAGGCGGTAGGTGTCGTCGAAATGCATGTAACTGCGCACCGAGAAGGCCGCGGCGAAGAAGTCCTGCGGCCCGAGCGCCCGGTCCGGCCTCGCGAACCAGTCATGGTCCCGGCCGCAATAGAGGTGGTGGTTTTCGGCGGCGAGCTCCGCATAGGCCAGCCCCGGCATCGGCTGCAGCGCGGGGCCCACGACCACGTCCCGCGCGCCCTTGAGCAGCGAGTGCTGCAACCCCGCCGACGTGTCGGTGTCGAGCGCGATCTGCGCCTCGGGATGCGCCGCGGCGAAGCGCGCCACCGCCGCCGGCAGCCCCAGCGCCTCGAACGTGGTCACGCTGTCGATCACGCCGACGCGCAGGCGGACGGCGGGGCGGTCGTGGACGCGCTCCATCGTCGCCTCGAAGCGCTCGAGCCCGCGGAACAATTCCTGCGCGGCGGCGTAGGTGTCCTCGCCGGCGGGCGTCAGGCGGAAGCCCCCGCGGCCACGCTGGCAAAGCTTCGAGCCGAGCCGCGCCTCCAGCGTCGCGATGTGCCCCGACAGCGTGGATTGCGCGAGGTTGAGCGCGACCTGCGCGCCCTGAAAGCCGCCGCACTCGACCACGGCGCAGAAGATGCGCAGGAGGCGCAAATCCGTGTCCGACAGCCGCCGCATGGCCGCGCGCTCCTTCGTTTCGGGTTTTTCCGATGCGAGAGCCCGAGTTTTCGTCATTCCCCACAGCGCGGCAAGGCGGTTAACCTTCGGCAAATCGAGTTCACATCGAAGGAGCCCGACAGATGCACCGCCGCCCGTTCGCCGCAGCCGCCGCTCTCGCCGCGCTCGCCGCCGTCCCCGCCGCCGCGCAGGACAATGCGATCCGCGTACTCGCCCCCACCTGGGTCGGGTTCGCCCCTGCGCTGGTGGCGCAGGACCTCGGCTGCTACGCCGAAGAAGGCGTCAGCCTCGATTTCCGCTTCGAGGACGACCGCGCCAACGTCATGGCGGCGATGGAGCGCGGCGACATCGACGCCGACATGCGCACCATCGGCGAGCATCAGGGCCGCCCCCGCACGCCGGAGACGCCCGGAACCGTGATCGGGACCATCGACATCTCCGTGGGCGGCGACGGCGTGCTCGTGGATGGCTCGATCGCAAGCGTCGCCGACCTCAAGGGCCGGACTGTCGCCATCGAGCCGAACATCCCCGCCCGGCTGCTGCTGCAGATGGAGCTGGCGAAAGTCGGGCTGTCGATCAACGACCTCGACCTGCGCGAGATCGCGACCGCCGACACCATCGCCGTATTCGCCGACCCATCCATCGCCGCTGTGGGCACCTACGAGCCCTTCCTGAGCCAGGCGGCGCAGATCCTGACCGACCGCGCGCCGCGCGTGCTGGTCTCCTCGCGCGAGGAGCCCGACATCATCGTGGACATCGTCACCGCGCGCGACGCGGCGCTGGCGGAGAACCCGGGCAAGTTCGAAAGCCTGCTGCGCTGCATCTACCGCGCGGTGGACTTCCAGCGCGCCGAGCCCGCCCGCTTCGCCGAACTCGCCGCGCCCTATTTCGGCCTGACCCCCGCCGACATCACCGAGATCGTCGAGACCTCGCTCGCCTACACCACTTATGAGGAAGCAGTGGAATTCCTCGGAACGCCGGACGCGCCGGGCAAGCTGCACGCGGTGTTCGACCAGGTGATGGCGCTCAACCTCGACTTCGGCGCGGCGGATGTGAAGCTGGACGCGGCGGGCGAGATCGACCCCACCCTGCTCGACGGTCTGTTCGACGGTCACTCGCGCTGAGCGGCGGCGATGCCGGGCGGACGGGCGCTCGTCGGGGCCGCCGCGACGCTGGCGCTGCTGGCGGCGTGGGAGGCGGCGTCGCGCGGCGGGCTGGCCTCGCCGCGCTTCCTGCCGGCGCCGAGCACGGTGCTGGCCACGCTGGGCGCGATGATCGCCGAGCGCGACCTGCTGTGGCACGCCGGCGTCTCGACGCTGCGGGTCTGGGCCGCCTTCGGGCTCGCGGCGGCGATGGCCGTCCCCATCGGTCTCGCCATGGGCTCGTTCCGCTGGGTGGGCGCCGCGCTCGAGCCCATCGTGGACTTCATCCGCTACCTGCCCGTGCCCGCGCTCGTGCCGCTCTCGATCATCTGGTTCGGCGTCGGCGAGGAAACGAAGATCTTCCTGCTCTGGCTCGGCACGTTCTTCCAGCTGGTGCTGCTGGTGGCAGACGACGTGCGCCGCGTGCCGCAGGAGTTCCACGAGATCGCGATGACGGTGGGCGCGCCGGGCTGGCGGCGGCTGACCGACGTCGCGCTGCCCGCGATGTCGCCGACGCTGGTCGACAACATGCGGATCACGCTCGGCTGGTGCTGGACCTATCTCATCATCGCCGAGATCGTGGCCGCCGACAGCGGGCTCGGCTTCGTGATCTGGCAGGCGCGGCGCTTCTTCCAGACGCCGGAGGTGATGGCGGGCGTCGTCGCGATCGGGATCATCGGGCTCGCCACGGATCAGGCGATCCGCGCCTTGCACCGCCGCCGCTTCGGATATCTGGCGCGATGAGCTTCCTGCGCTTCGAGGGCGTCGCCAAGAGCTACGGCGCGGTCGAGATCGTCGCGCCCTTCGACCTCGACGTGGCCGAAGGCGAGCTGCTGGCGTTTCTCGGCCCGTCGGGTTGCGGCAAGACCACGCTGATGCGGATGGTGGGCGGGTTGGAGCGCCCGAGTTCGGGGCGCATCGCCTTGCGCGGCGAGACGCTGGGCCGGCCCGACCGGCGGCGCGGGATGGTGTTCCAGTCCTATTCCGCCTTTCCATGGCTGACCGTGGCAGGGAACGTCGCCTACGGGATGCGCTACCGGCGCGATCTGGATGCGGAGGCTAAGCGGGCGGCGACGGCGCGCCTGCTGGCGCTGGTCGGGCTGACCGAGTTCGCGGACGCCTATCCCAACCGCATCTCGGGCGGGATGCGCCAGCGCGTCGCCATCGCGCGCACGCTGGCGGCGGGCTCGGAGATCCTGCTGATGGACGAGCCCTTCGGCGCGCTCGACGCCCAGCGGCGCGAGCTGCTGCAACTGGCGCTGCGCCGCATCCAGCGCGAGGAGCGCAAGACCGTGATCTTCGTGACCCATGACGTCGAGGAGGCGGCGTTCCTCGCCGACCGGGTGATCGCCTTCTCCGCGCGCCCGGCGCGCATCCTCGAAATGGTCGACGTCGCCGGGCGGCTCGGCGCGGAGCGGACGCTGGAGACGCGCGAGACGGCGGATTTCTTCGCCCTGCGCAACCACCTGCTGCATCTGGTGCGCGGGGCCGGCGGGGCCGAGGGAGACGCGCCGTGAGCGCCATGGGTCTCGGCGGCGCCCGCGTGCTGGTGACCGGCGCGAGCCGCGGCATAGGCCTCGGCGTCGCGCGCGCCTTCGTCGAGGCCGGCGCGACGGTCTGGGCGCTGGCCGAGGACGAGGCCGCGCACGTCGCCGCGCGCGGGATCGGCGCGACCGGGCTGCGCGCCGACGTGACCGACGCGCAAGCGGTCGCGGCGGCGCTGTCGCAGGCGGGGTCGCTCGACGTGCTCGTGAACAACGCCGGGCTCGAGCGCATCACCCCCGCCGACGACGCCGCGCCCGATGCGCTGGCGCTGTTCCGCCGCATCCTCGACGTCAACGTGTTCGGCATGGCCGTGGTGACGGCGCAGGCCCTGCCGCAGCTCGCGCAGGGGGCGCGGATCGTCAACACCGCCTCGATCTGGGGCCGCGTCGCGGAACCGCTGTTCGGGGCCTATGTCGCCTCCAAGCACGCCGTGATTGGGCTGACCAAGACCTGGGCGAAGGAGCTGGGGCCGCGCGGCATCCGGGTCAACGCCGTGGCGCCGGGCTGGGTGCGAACCGATGCCTCCGTGCGCTCGGCCCGCGTGCTCGCGGCGCGCACTGGCGTCGGCGAGGGCGAGATCATCGCAGGCGTTGAGGCGGCGCAGGCGCTCGGCGGCGGGCTGATGGAGCCGGAGGACGTGACGGCGGCCTATCTGTTCCTCGCCTCGCCGCTCTCCGCCAACGTCACCGGTCAAACGCTCGGCGTGGACCGGGGGGAAGTTCCGTGGTGAAAGTCGCGCTCGTCACCGGAGCCGCGCGCGGCATCGGCGCGGCGACCTGCGCGGCGTTGCGGGCCGACGGATTCGAGGTGCGCGGGCTCGACCTCGCCGGGGCTGAGCTGACTGCGGACGTCTCCGACCCCGCCTCTGTCGCCGCAGCGCTCGCAGCCCTGCCGCGCATCGACGTGCTGGTGAACAATGCTGGCGTGATGATCGAGGGGCGGCTCGCCGACATGCCGCTCGCCGATCTCGACCGCATCCTCGCCGTGAACCTGCGCGGCCCCTTCGTCGTGGCGCAGGCGGCGCTGCCGCGCATGCCGAAGGGCGGGCGCATCGTCAACGTCTCCTCGGAGCTGGCGTTTCTCGGCCGCGCCGGGGCTTCGGCATATGCGGCGACCAAGGGCGGGGTGCTCTCGCTCACGCGGTCCTGGGCGCGGGAGCTGGCGCCCGACATCCTCGTGAACGCCGTCGCCCCCGGTCCGGTGGACACCGACCTGCTCGGCTTCGACGCGATGGACGACGCGGCGCGCGCGCTTGAGACCGCCAACCCGCTAGGCCGGATCGGGCGGCCCGAGGAGATCGCCGCCATGATCGCCTTCCTCGCCTCCGACCGGGCGAGCTTCGTCACCGGGCAATGCTTCTCCGCCGATGGCGGGGCGGCGATGCGCTGAGAGGGGAGACCGCACATGCTGCTTCATCCGCTGCCATGGCCCGGGGGCAAGCGCCTCGCCGCAGCCATCACCTTCGATGTGGACGCCGACAGCCTGATCCGCACCGCCCGGCCCGATGACGGCCATCTGCGCCTCGCCCCGGTCTCGATGGGCCGCTACGGGCCGACCGTCGCCGTCCCCCGCATCCTCGAGACCTACCGAAGGCTCGGACTGACCCAGACCTTCTTCATCCCCGGCTGGGTGATGGAGACCTACCCCGCCGCCGTCGAGGCGATCCTGAAGGACGGCCACGAGATCGGCCACCACTCCTGGCGCCACGAGGACCCTATGGGTCACTCCGACGCGCGCGAGGCCGAGCTGTTCCACCGCGCGCTGGAGACGCATGTCCGCATGACCGGCCGCAAGCCCCGCGGCTATCGCGCGCCGGTCTACAACGCCACGCCCGGGGTGATCGGCCGTCTGATCGCGGAGGGCTTCCTCTACGACAGCTCGCTGATGGCCGACGAGATGCCCTATCTGCTGCGCGCGCCGCAGGGCGAGCTGATCGAGCTGCCGCCGCATTGGGGCGCCGACGACTGGCCGCCCTTCGCCCATTTCGAGGAGATCGGCTATCTGATGCCGGTGCGCGCGCCTTCGGACGGTCTGCGCGCCTTCTTCGAGGAATACGAGGCGGCGCGCGCCGTGGGCGGCTTCTGGATGCCGGTGCTGCACCCGTTCCTCACGGGCCGGCTCGCGCGCTGGGCCGCGATGGAGGCGTGGCTTGAAGCAGTCCTCGAGCGCGGCGAGGCGTGGTTCGCGCCGCTGGAGGAGATCGCCCGCCACGCCGCCGCCCACCGCGACAAGCTGCGCACGGACGATATAGGCTTTCCCGAACAAGGACCCGAGCGATGAGCCACGGCTACCAGAGCGGCCGGCTGAACCTGCCTTTCGTCGGCATCGCGACCTTCGCGAAGTCGCCCTACCAGCCCGACTGGAGCGCCATCGACGCCGATGTGGCGGTGCTTGGCGCGCCGTTCGACTTCGGCACCCAGTGGCGGGCCGGGGCGCGCTTCGGGCCGCGGGCGGTGCGCGAGGCGTCCACCCTGTTCTCCTTCGGCCATGCCGGCGCCTACGACCATGAGGACGACGTCACCTATCTCGAAGGCGTGCGGATCGCCGACATCGGCGACGCCGACATCGTGCACACCGACACGCTCGCCAGCCACGCCGCCATCGAGGCGGGCGTGCGCGCGATCCTGAATTCCGGCGCGCTGCCCGTGGTCATCGGCGGCGACCACTCGATCAACATCCCCTGCCTGCGCGCCTTCGAGGGGCGCGGGCCGATCCATGTCGTGCAGCTCGACGCGCATCTCGACTTCGTGGACGAGCGCCACGGCGTGCGCTTCGGCCACGGCAACCCGATGCGCCGGGCCGCCGAGCTTCCCTTCGTCTCGGGTCTCTCGCAATTCGGCATCCGCAACGTCTCCTCCACGGCGAAGGAAGGCTACGAGGCGGCGCGCGCGATGGGATCGGACATCCTGTCGGTGCGCCAAATCCGCAAACTCGGGATCGAGGCGACGCTGGCGCGGGTGCCCGCCGGGGCGAAGGTCTATCTCACCATCGACATCGACGGTTTCGACCCCTCCATCGCGCCCGGCACCGGCACGCCCTCGCATGGCGGGTTCCTCTATTACGAGGTGCTGGAATTCCTCGCGGGGCTCGCGCGGCGCTGCGAGATCGTCGGCGTGGACCTCGTGGAGGTCGCGCCGGATTACGACCGCGACGGCACCACCGCGATCCTCGCCGCGCAGATCCTGCTCAACCTGATCGGGCGGATCATGCACGACCGCCGGTCGCGCTGACCCCCGCCGCGCCGCTCAGCCGGGCAGCTCGGTCGCGGAAATCCGGCGCACGCCGAGCGCGTCCATCTCGGCCCAGGCCCGGTCGAGCGAGCCGCCGAGGTCGATGGCCCGGCAGCCCTCCTCGACGACATAGGTCTCAAGCCCGGCGCGCGCGGCGTCCTGCGCCGTCCAGCTTACGCAGAAATCGGTGGCCAGCCCCATCAGCACCGCCCGCGTCGCGCCGCGTTCGCGCAGATAGCCGCCGAGGCCGGTCGGCGTGGTGCGGTCGGCTTCGAGAAAGCCCGAATAGCTGTCGACTTCCGGGCGATAGCCCTTGCGGATGATGGTCTGGGCGTGCGGGACGTCGAGCGCGGGGTGGAACTCGGCGCCGGGCGAGCCCCATGTGCAATGGTCGGGCCACAGGACCTGCGGCCCGTACGGCATCTCGACCATCTCGAAGGGCTGCTTGCCCGGATGGCTGGAGGCGAAGGAGGAATGGCCCTCGGGGTGCCAGTCCTGCGTGAGGACCACATTGCCGAACCGCGTCGCCAGCGCGTTGCAGACCGCCACGACCTCGTCGCCCGCCGGCACGGCGAGCCGCCCGCCGGGGCAGAAATCGACCTGGACGTCAACGAGGATCAGGACTGTCGCGTCGTCGATCGCGGGGCCGCTCCGGGCGAGAGCGCGCGTCGAGGCCGCCGCGCTCAGCACCGCCGCGCCCGCGATCACGCCCCGTCGGTTGATCTGAATGTCCTGCGTCATCGCGCGCCCTCCCGCTGTCACAGTCTGCGAGGGTGCAGGCTCGGGCCGGGGCCTGTAAAGTCGAATCGACGAGCGGCGGCTGCGCGCCCGGCCGCTCCGCGCGGGCGCAAAACTTCGGGATCGGGCGATTCGGTCGTTGTGCGCCGCGTCGCAGCGCGCGTAACCTGACAACGCTTGGGTCGGGAGCGGCGGAATGGATGGAACTGAAGCGCAGTGCAGATGCGGCGCTCAGGGAGCGACGGTTCGGCCTCTCGACGGGCGGCGAGTGCTGATCGTCGAGGATTCTCCCGCCTTCCAGGGCGCCCTCGCGGCGATGGCGCGCGCGCTGGGCGGAGCGGAGACGATCGTCGGCACCGGCGAAGCGGGCCTGCGCGAGTTCGCGCGCGGCGGCTACGACCTCGCGATCGTCGACATCGACCTGCCCGACATGTCCGGCGCCGAGGTGATAGCGCAAGTCCGGGGCGGCGCGGCGGCGCTGCTCGCAGTCTCGGCCCATGCCGAGCCGCAGGACGCGCCGGACGCCGACCATTTCGAAGCCAAGCCTATCGCCCGCCTCGCCGATTTCGAGAGCGCGGTGCGCCGGGCGCTGGAAGGGCGCGACGCGCGACGGGAGGGCTGAACGCGCAGGCTCAGCCTTGCCCGGCGAAGGCCTCGGGCCTGACCTCGCGCGCCATGTGGTCGAGCACTGCATTGACGAATTTCGCCTCGCGGCCCGCGTCGAAGAACGCCTTGGCGACGTCGACGAACTCGCTGATCGCGACTTTCGGCGGCGTGTCGCAGGTCAGAAGCTCGGCCCCTGCGGCGCGGAACAGCGCGCGGAGCGTCGGGTCGATGCGGCCGAGCGGCCAGCGTTCGACCAGCGCGTCGTCGGTCAGCCGGTCGATGCGCCCCTGCGCTTCGACCGCCGCGCGCAGCAGCGCGCGAAACAGCGGCAGGTCGGCCTCGCGATATTGCGCGCCCTCGATCTCGGCGCCGTTCCAGCCGGTCTCGAACTCCGATTCCGCATCCGCCAGCGACCCGCCGGTCAGCTCCATGCGGTAGAGCGCCTGCACGGCGGCCAACCGCGCCGCCGAGCGGCGCAGCCGGGCCTCGTCGCGGCTCGGCCTCGTCACGCGACGCCTCCGCCGCCCGGCTCGCCGGCGAAGCGCACCAGCGGCTCGTTGAGCTCGTAGCCGGAGGGCTCGGCGAAACGCCGGCGCAGCGCGATCAGATGCAGCGCCGCCGCTGCGGCGCCGCCGCCCTTGTCCATGCCGTTGGGGTCGGCGCGGGCGAGCGCCTGCGCTTCGGTCTCGCAGGTGAGCACGCCGTTGCCGACGCACGCCCCCCGCTCGACGCCGAGCAGGGTGATCGCCCGCGCGCTCTCGGCGCAGACGAGGTCGTAATGGCTGGTCTCGCCCCGCAGCACGCACCCCAGCGCCACGAAGCCGTCGAAGCGGCGCTCCGCGAACCGGATCGCCGGACCGATTTCGAGCGCGCCGGGCACTTCGACCAGCGCATGCGTCGCGCCGAAGGCGTCGAGCACGGCGCGCGCCCCGGCCAGCAGCTGCGCGGCGATCTCGGCGTAATAGGGCGCCGAGACGATCAGCAGGCGCGGGGGCGCGTCGAAACGGGGAAGCGGCAGCGCGCCGTCCTGGATGGGCATGGCTCAGCTCTCGCTCGCGGGAATGGGTCGCGTATCTATGACAGTCAGCCCATACCCCTCAAGGCCGACGATGCGCATCGGCGGAGAATTCGTCAGCAGGATCATCTCGCGCACGCCGAGCGCGCCGAGAATCTGAGCGCCGACGCCATACTGGCGCAACGCCTTCGGCGAGGCCCCGCGCGGGCGCAGCCGGTCGGTCAGCGCATTGGCCGAGATGTCGCGCAGCAGCACCACGCAGCCGCGCCCCTCGCGCGCGATGGCGCGCATCGCCGCCGGCACCTGGCCCGCGCGCGCCGGGTTCGCGCCGAGCACGTCGTCGATCAGGTCGAGCACATGCATCCGCACCAGCACCGGGCCGGGCAGGGACAGGTCGCCCTTGACCAGCGCCATGTGCTCGGCGCCGTCGGGCGCGTCGCGGAACACCCGCAGCATCCAGTCGCCGCCGAAGCTGCGGATCGTCTCGACCGCCGTCTCGCGCACGAGGTTGTCGCAGCGGCGGCGATACCCGATCAGGTCCGAGATCGCCCCGATGCGCAGATTGTGGCGCTGGGCGAAGGCGATCAGGTCGGGCAGCCGCGCCATGGTGCCGTCGTCGTTCATGATCTCGCAGATCACGCCCGAGGGGTTGAGGCCGGCGAGACGCGCGATGTCGACCGCCGCCTCCGTATGGCCCGCGCGCACCAGCACCCCGCCCTCGCGCGCGCGCAGCGGGAAGACATGGCCGGGGGTGGCGAGGTCCTGCGGGCCGCTCTCGGGATTGATCGCGACGGCGATGGTGCGCGCGCGGTCATGCGCCGAGATGCCGGTGGTCACGCCCTCGCGCGCCTCGATCGAGACGGTGAAGGCGGTCTCGTGGCGGCTCTGATTGGCGGCGGCCATCAGCGGCAGGCCGAGCCGGTCGATGCGCTGGCCCGTCATCGCGAGGCAGATCAGCCCGCGCCCATGCGTCGCCATGAAGTTGATCGCGTCGGGCGTCGCCATCTGGGCCGGGATCACGAGGTCGCCCTCGTTCTCGCGGTCCTCGTGGTCGACGAGGATGAACATGCGCCCGTTGCGCGCGTCCTCGATGATCTCCTCGATGGTGGACAGGAAATCGGCGTCGCTGTCGGCGCGCGTCGCGTCAGCCATCGGCCATGGTCTCCCGCAGCCGCGCGACATAGCGCGCCAGCACGTCGATCTCGAGATTGACCCGCCGCCCCCGCGTCAGCGCGTCGAAAGTCGTCCAGGCGCGGGTGTGGGGGATGAGGTTCACGCCGAACCGCGCGCCCTCGACCTCGTTGACGGTCAGCGAGGCGCCGTCCACCGCGATCGAGCCCTTGGGCGCGATGAAGGGGGCGAGGACAGGGGGCGCCTCGAAGCTCACGCGCAGGCTGTCGCCCTCGGGGCGCGTCTCGATGACGACGCCGACGCCGTCGACATGGCCGCTCACGATATGCCCGCCGAGCTCGTCGCCGACTTTCAGCGCGCGTTCGAGATTGACCCGCCGCCCGGTCGTCCAGTCGCCGAGCGTGGTCTTCGAGAGCGTCTCGGCGGAGGCGTCGACGTCGAACCATGCGCGCCCGCCCTCGGCGCCGCGATCCACGACCGTCAGGCATACGCCGTCGCAGGCGATGGAGGCGCCCAGCGCGATGCCGTCGGCGGGATAACGGCACAGAATGCGCGCGCGCAGGTCGCCGCGCCGCTCCAGAAAGCCGATCTCGCCCACATCGGTGATGATGCCCGTGAACATGCGCAACCCCGCCTGGTTTCGCGGCGAGGCTTAGAGCGCGCGGCGTGGCGCGGCAAGGGCGGGCGCCCGCCTCAGCCGTCGTCGGCGACCGACGCGATCCCGATGCGCCGCCCCTCCGCAGCCCCGCCATCGCGCCGCCGCGCTCCTGCTCGAGACCGACGACGACTGGGCCGCCGCCCGGCGCGTCCGGTGGCGGGCGACGGGGCGTTTCGCGCGCTGGAGTGATCTGAGCCCGCCAAATTGGACCGCGTGAAGCTAGAGTTTTCCGCGGCCCCGCGGCCCCGCGCCCCCTGGCCCGAGCGCCGCCCGCGCCTCGGCGGCGACGATCTCGGTCGCGAATTCGGTCGTGTCGCCGTTCAGCGCCGTCGGGCGCATGGGCGCAACTCCGTCAGCCATGGGACAGGCGCGGCGACGGGGGCGATCCGGCCGCGGCGCGCTCGTGGAGCTGGCGCATGTCGCCGACGAGGCGGCGCAACCAGCGGTGGGTGGGCGAGTGGTGCATCCGCTCGTGCCAGAGCTGGTAGAAGCGGATGCTGGGATAGGCGACCGGCGACTCGACGATGGCGAGGTCCAGCACCCGGGCGAAATGCTCGGCGAAATGGCGCGTCGCCGTGAAGACGAGGTCGGTGCCGGGCAGCAGGTAGGGCGCCATCGAGAAATAGCCGACAACGATGCGCCGGTCGCGCTGCAGCTTCAGCCCGCCCAGATAGGTCTCGACCACGCCCCGATGGGCGATGGCGTAGTCCGAGGGCGCGATATGCGCCGCCGCCAGATAGACCTCCGGCGTGGGCGGCTCGCGCGTGAAGGGATGCTCGCGGTCCACGAGGCAGACGAAGCGGTCCTCGAACAGCGTCGAGATGCGCAGATAGGGGGGCGGCGTCGGCCAGTTGCTGATGACGATGTCCGCTGTGCCCGAAGCCAGCGCCCCCTCGAAATCGTATTCCGGCCCCAGCGCCCGGATCACCAGCCGCGCCATCGGCGCGCGGGCGCGGAACTCGCGCATCACCCCGTTCAGCAGCAGCGGCAGGATGTGGTCGGGCATTGCGATGGTGAAGGTCTGGCGGCAGGCGGAGGGGTCGAAATCCTCCGGCGCCACCAGCAGCCCGTCGATTTCGGCCAGCGCCTGCGCCGCGCCCTCGCGCAGCGCCCTGCCCCGCTCGGTCGCGGCCATGCCGCCCTGCGCGCGCACCAGCAGCGGGTCGCCGAAGATCTCGCGCAGCTGGCGCAAGATGAGGCTGGCGGCGGGCTGCGACACGCCCAAACGATGGGCGGCGCGCGTCACGCCGGCCTCGTCCACCAGCACGACGAGGGCGCGCAGCAGTTCGGCGGTCAGCGGGTTATGGGACAGCCGCATGGAGCCTCTCCTGCGCCGGTCACGCTCATATCGGTACGCTGATGATAGTGGATCGCCCGTCCCCGAGGCGAGCCCCTTTCGCCGCCGCGGTCGCCCTGCCCGGCGCGCGGCGGCGGACGAAAAAGCGATTCGGGCGGCCGCCGCGTCTCGGACGGCGGGCCAGCATCCTCAACTGCTAAAGAATAAAGCATTTACTGCGCAAGTTTCGCGCATCTCGGATTTGCTGCGGACAGGCCGGCCCGCGGCGGGAAATGCGGATCACCACCGACTCCGCAAGATATCGGTTGACCGCCAGCGGCTTGGCGCGCCTCGTCCGACGTCAGGGACGATCATATCGGATCGCTTATGACAAGCATCAGCGATCTCGAATATCCACACCCTCGCGCGGAGCTTAGGACAGTCGACGAGCCCCAACTTTCTCGCCGGAGACCCCAACCCATGCGCCAAGCCCTTCGCCCGCTCGCCGCCGCCCTCGCCTTCGCGGCGCTCTCCCAGCCCGCCGCGGCGCAGAGCCTGCGCTGGCTCACGCAGACCCAGCCGCAGAACGCCCAGTTCCCAATCGAGTCGGCGGCCATCGCCGAGGCGACGGCGTCGGGCTTCGCGGTCGAGCGCAACGAGTTCCAGGCGCTCGGCATCAACCTCGCCGACGCGCTGCGCATGGTCGGTTCGGGCGCGTTCCAGATCGTCACCACCCAGGTCGGCAGCGTGGCGCGCGACGACGCCTTCCTCGAGGGCATCGACCTGATCGGCGTGGCCACCGACATGGTCGAACTGAAGACCGCGGTGGACGCCTATCGCGAGGTGTTCAACGTCCGCCTCGGCGAGCGGTTCGGCGTCAAGGCGGTGGCGATCTGGCCGTTCGGCCCGCAGGTCTTCTTCTGCAACCAGCCCATCGAGTCGCTCGCCAGCCTGCAGGGCCTGAAGGTGCGCTCCTTCACCGCCTCGATGTCGACGCTGCTGACCGAGCTCGGCGCGACGCCCGTGACGCTGAGCTTCCCCGAAGTCTATCCCGCGCTCCAGCGCGGCGTCGCCTCCTGCGGCGTGACCTCGCCGACCTCGGCCAACACCGGCAAATGGCCGGAGGTCACCACCCATCTCATGCCCCTGTCGGTGTCCGGCTCGGTGCAGGCCCACATCGTGAACCTCGCCTGGTACGAGGCCCTGGCTCCCGAGGCCCGCGAGAAGCTCGATGGCGCGCTCGCGGCCATGGAGGCGGGTCTCTGGGAGCTGGCGACCACCACCAACGACACCGCCAAATCCTGCAGCACCGGCGGCGACTGCCCGGCGGGAGGCATCTACACCGCCTACCAGATGACGCTGGTCCCGGTGACCGAAGCCGACAAGCGACGCGTCGCCGAGATCGCGCTCGCCAAGGTTCTGCCCGACTGGGCCGCCCGCTGCGAGGCCTCCTATCCCGACTGCGCCGCCACATGGAACTCCACCATAGGCGCGGCCCGCGGCCTCACCATCGAATGAACCGGTCGCCCGCTGGGGCGCCCGGCGCCCCCCTGGCCTTGCGGGTGGTCGAGGCTCTCGCCACCGCCATGGCCCTCGCTTCAGGCGTCGCCGTGGCGCTGCTGGCGTTGCTGATCGTCTATGACATCGTGGCCCGCGACCTGTTCCGACATTCCGTTCAGGGCGCGGACGAGCTCGGCGGCTACACGCTGGCGCTGGTCGGCTCGCTCGGCCTTTCGCACACGTTGCTGCGGCGCGGCCATCCGCGCATCGACGTGGCCTTCGGCCTGTTCCCGGCGAAGATGCGCGCCGTCCTGCATGTGCTGGCGCTGGGGACCATGGCGGCCTTCGCGCTGTTCATGACCGTCCACGCGCTCGGCGAACTCGGCGAGGCGCTGCGCTTCAACGCCGTCACCAACACCCCGCTCCAGACCCCGCTCTGGGTCCCGCAGGGGCTATGGGCCTTCGGAACCGGCTTCTTCGCCCTGACCGCCACGGTGCTGACCGTCCACGCCGCCCTGCTGCTGCGCGAGGACCCGCGCCGGGCCGCCGCGCTCTACGGCCCGGTGACGGTCGAGGAGGAGGTTCGCGAGTACACGGGCGACGCGCCCGCAAGGGAGTTCTGAGCCATGCTGGGCATCGAGGGCGCCGCGCTCGGCTTCGGCCTGCTGCTCCTGCTGCTGTTCTTCGGCCTGCACATCGCAACCGCCCTGTTCGCGGTGGCGGCGCTGGGGTCGTGGTGGTTCTTCGGCGACGCCATGTTCCGCCCCTTCGGGGTGATGATGTGGGGCACGCTGAACAATTTCCTGCTGGTGGCCATCCCGCTCTTCGTCTTCATGGGCGAGGTGCTGGTGCGCGGCGGCGTCACCGAGCGGATGTATCTGGCGCTGTCGCTGTGGCTCAATCGCCTGCCGGGCGGCTTGCTGCACACCAACATCGCGGCCTCGACCGTATTCGCGTCCATCTCGGGCTCGTCGGTCGCCACGGCCGCCACCATCGGCACTGTGGCCTTTCCGACCTTCCGCCAGCGCGGCTACAGCGAGGCGTGGGTGTCCGGCACCGTCGCCAGCGGCGCGACACTGGGCATCCTGATCCCGCCCAGCATCAACCTCATCATTTACGGGGCCATCGCCAACACCTCGATCGGGGCCCTGTTCGCGGCGGGCGTGCTGCCCGGTCTGATGCTCGCGACGCTGTTCATGGGCGTGATCGTGCTGTGGTGCTCGTTCGACGCCTCCATCGCCGGCCGCCCCGAGAAGATGGCCCCCTGGCCCGAACGGCGCGCGCGGTTGAAGGACCTGCTGCCGCCGCTGGCGATCTTCTTCTTGGTCATGGGGAGCATCTACGCCGGCTTGGCCACGCCCACCGAGGCCGCGGCCGTGGGCGTAGTCGCGGCGCTGGCGCTGGTCGGCGCGACGGGACGCCTCAGCCTGTCGATGTTGCGCGAGTCGCTCCTGTCCACCGTTTCCACCACGGCGATGACGCTGCTCATCCTCGTCGCGGCCTTCTACCTGAACTTCGTGATCGGCGTGCTGGGAGTTCCGGCGCAAGTCTCGGCCTTCGTTTCGGGCTTCGACGTGTCGCCGTTGACGATGGTGCTGCTGCTGGTGCTGCTCTACCTGCTGCTCGGCTGCTTTCTGGACGCGCTGGCGATGATGATCGCGACCATACCCATCGTCTGGCCCATCGTTCAGCACCTCGGCTACGACAGCGTATGGTTCGGCATCTTCCTCGTGCTGATGTGCGAGATGGCGCTGATCACGCCGCCGGTCGGCATGAACCTCTATGTGGTGCAGAGCGTGCGCGGCCGCGGCTCCATCGGCACGGTGATCCTCGGCGTGCTGCCCTTCCTCGGCTGTATCCTGCTGGTGGTGGCGCTGATCTCGGCGTTCCCGGGCGTCGTCGGCTGGCTGCCTGGCCTCTCGGCGAAATGACCCGCTTTGCGTCCCCGGTCCGGCCTCCGCCCGCCGTCTCGGTCCTTCCTCTCGATTTCCGGCCCAAAGGGCGCGGAGCCGCATACGCGAGCCGAGGCGATCATGATCTGTCGCTGCGATGGCGAGCGACGGGATTTTCGGGGCCGACGACGAATGGCGCCTCCGACGCCGAGACCTGCGGATCGCGGGCTTGGCCGAGCTCGGTGCGCGGGTTTCCGAGACGCGATCCCTCATCCCCAGCGCCAAGGCCGCATGACCGTGGCCGCCCCGCCCACACCCGGAATCTCCACCTCATCGACGGACGCGACCCCCGCCAGCCGACGACCGCGTTGAAGCCCGGCGCCGTCCGCCTCTAGTGTTGGCGCGCTGGAGGGACGGATGGACGGAGCAGTCACGCGGCGGCGGGTCGTCTGGTGCGGGCTCGCCGCGGCGCTGGCCACGGCGCGGAACGCGGCGCGCGCTGGGGCGCCGGACGCCTTCCGGCTGGGCCTAACGCCCGTCTTTCTCGACAACGACGCCGAGGTGGTCGGGCGCCTCCGCGCGGCGCTCGGCGAGCGGATGGGCGGGCCGGTCGATCTGGTGCAGCGGCGCAGCTATCAGGAAGTCACCGGCCTCCTGCTCGAAGGCGCGATCGACGCCGCATGGCTCTGCGGCTACCCCTATCTGCAGCATGAGGACGCGCTCGCGCTGATCGGCGCGCCGGTCTGGCGCGGACGGCCGCTCTATCGCTCCTATCTGATCGCCGCAGCCGGCGATCCGGCCAAGGGTCTCGCCGATCTGGCGGGCGGGTCGCACGCCTTCTCCGACCCCGACAGCAATTCCGGCTGGCTCGTCACCGCATCCGATCTCGCCCGCATGGGCGCGCGCCCCGACGCCTTCTTCGCCCGCGCGATCTTCACCTGGAGCCACCGCAACGTGGCGCGCGCGGTGGCGAGCGGGCTGACGCGGTCGGGCAGCGTCGACGGTTACGTCTGGGAAGCTCTCGCAGCGGCGGAGCCCGCGCTCGCCTCGCGCACGCGGGTGATCGCGCAGTCCGAGGAGCTCGGCTTCCCGCCCTTCGTCGCGCGGCGCGACCGGATCGACCGCCCCGAGATCGCGGCCTTCCGCGAGGCGCTGCTCTCGCTCGCGGGAACCGAGGCGGGGCGGGCGGCGCTCGCGCTCCTCCATCTCGACGGCGTGGCGGAGGGCGACCGGGCGCTTTACGACGGGATCGCCGCGCGGATGCGCGACGTCGCGGGATTGCGTTGAGGATGCGCGCGCTCGGCCGCCTGCCGCTCGCCCTGCGCGCGCCGCTGCTGGCGGCGGGGCTGATGGTGCTGGTCGGCTTCGTCGCCTCGCAGCAGGTGCTCTCGGCGCTGTCGCGCGCGCAGGAGGCGCGGCTGGCCGAACTCGCCCGGCTGCATGTGGACGGGCTCTCGGTCGCGCTCGGCCCCGCCGTGCTGCGGCGCGATGTCTGGGAGGTCTACGACACGCTCGACCGCGCGGCGAACGCGCAGGAGGGCCGGCGGATGCGCATGACCGCCGTCGCCGACGAGACGGGCCGCGTGCTGGCGGCGAGCGACCCGCTGCGGGCCCCGACCGACGCGCAGCTCGCGGCGCTGGCGGAGGGCGCGCAGCCGCTCGACGCCGTGGCGCTGTCGGCGGAGGCGCGGATACGGGTGCTCGCCCCGCTGGCCTATCAGGGGCGGGCGGTCGGCGCGATCCTCACCGAACTCGACGTCTCGGACCTCGTGGCGGAGCGGCGCGAGGCCATGCTGCTGCTCCTGCTCGGCAATGCGGTGGCCACCGGCGGGCTGGCGCTCGCCGGCTATCTCGCGATGCGCCGCGCGCTGCGGCCGCTCGCGCAGCTCAGCGAGCGCATGGGCGCCGACGGCGGCGCCCCCGGCGCGATCCCCGAGACCGAGTTTCCGCGCGGCGACACCGAAGTCGCGCGCCTGTTCCGCACCTATAACGGCATGGTCGAGGCGATCGCGGCGCGGGCCGACGCCGAGCGCCGCCTCGCCTCGCGCGAGCGCTTCGTCAGCCTCGGGCGGCTGGCCTCCTCGCTCGCCCACGAGATCAACAATCCGCTCGGCGGCATGCTCGCCGCCGTCGACACGGTCGAGCGCTACGCCGACCGGCCCGACACGGTGCGCGCCTCGGCGGCGCTGCTCGCGCGCGGGCTGCGGCGGCTGCGCGACGTGGCGCGGGCGGCGCTCGACCACAACCGCCTCGACGCCGAGGAAGCGCCGCTCGGCGCGCTGGATTTCGAGGATCTGCGGCTGCTGGTCTCGCCCGAGATCGCGCGCCTCGGCCAGAGGCTCGGCTGGAGCGTGCGCGCCGACGACCTCGCGCTCGGGGCCCTGCCCGCGGCCAAGATGCGCCAGATCGCGCTCAACCTCCTGCTCAACGCCTCCGCCGCCGCGGGGCGCGACGGGGCGATCTCGCTCGACGTGGCGGCGGAGCCGGGCGCAGTCCGGCTCGTAGTGCGCGACGATGGGCCGGGGCTCGACCCGGCGGCGCGGGCGCGGCTGCTCGACGACGGACCCGCGCCCGAGGGCGGCGGGCTCGGGCTGCGGATCACGCGGGACCTCGTCCGCGGGCTCGGCGGGCGCATCGAGCACAGCCGCGAGGCGGGCGAGACCGTCATCGCCGTGATCGCGCCGCGGGCGGACGCCGAGGCGGCGGCCTGATGCTGCGCGGGCGCCGCATCGTCCTGATCGAGGACGACGAGATCATGGGCGCGGCGCTCGCGCAGCGGCTGGAGCTCGAAGGCGCGCAGGTGGTCTGGCGGCGGCAGGCGTTGCGGGGCTTGCACGCCGTGCGCACGCCGGCCGCGCCTGTGGATGCGGTGGTTTGCGACATCCTGCTGCGCGACGGCACCGGCGAGGAGCTGTTCGCGAAGCTCAGCCGCGAGGCGGCGCCGCCGCCCTTCCTGTTCATCACCGCGCAGGCCGGGGTCGATCAGGCGGTGCGGCTGCTGCGGGCCGGCGCCGCCGACTATCTCGCCAAACCCTTCGAGATGGACGTCTTTCTGGAACGGCTCGCGCGGCTGATGGCGCCCCGCCCTGCAGTCGAGACCGAACCGCTGCTCGGCGTCTCGCCCGCGGCGCAGGCAGTCGAGGCGATGGCGGCGAAGGCGGCGGTCGAGGATCGGCCCGTGCTGCTGCGCGGACCAAGCGGGGTCGGGAAAGGTCTGCTCGCGCGCCGCATCCACGCCTTGTCGGACCGTCGCGCCGCGCCATACGCGGAGGTGGACGCGCGGCGCGGGGCCGACCCGGAGGCGGCGCTGTTCGGCCCCGACGGCGCGTTGGCGCAAGTGGGCGAGGGCGTGCTGCATCTCGCCGCCCTCGGCCGCCTGCCGCGCCCGGCGCAGGACCGGCTCGTCGCCGCGCTCGCCGCCGATCCGCCCTTCCGCGTCGTCGCCTCCTGCGGGCTCGGCATCGACAGGCGGATCGCGGCGGGCGGCTTCCGCGCCGACCTCTTCTATTGCTTCGCCGCGCGCGAGATCGCCGTCCCGCCGCTCGCCCAGCGGCCCGAGGACGCGCTCTGGCTGCTCCGCCAGCTCTTCCCGCACTTCAACGCCCGCCGCGAAGCGCCGCTCTCGGGGTTCTCGGAACTCGCCGAGCAGGCGGCGCTCGGCCATGAGTGGCCGGGAAACGGGCGCGAACTGCGCGCCCGCCTTGCGCGCGCGGTGGAGATGGCGGCGGGGCCGTGGCTCTTTCCCGCCGACCTCTTTCCCGAAATGCAGGCGCAGGAGGCGTTCCGCACGCTCGGCGAGGCGCGCGACGCGGCGGAGCGGTCGCAGATCCTCGCGGCGCTGGGGCGCACCGGCGGGCAGACGACCGAGGCGGCGCGGCTGCTGGGCGTGTCGCGCACGACGCTCTGGGAGAAGATGCAGAAGCTCGGGCTTTAGCGGCGCCGCGCGTTCGGATTTCCGAACGCGCGAAATCTCGGCGCGATCGCAACGCGCTACCGCGTTGCGTCATGCAACCCAAGCCCGTAGCGGGCCCCGCCGCCGGCTCTTACCCTTCCCGAAAAAGCAAGCATCGGGAGGAAGCAAGCCATGAAATGCGACCGTCTCGTCGACGCTGGTCGGCGACAGTTCCTGCGCGGGAGCGGCGTCGCCGCCGTCGGCGCTGCGGCGACCGCCGCGCTCGGCTCGGAGGCGAAGGCGCAGACCGCCCTCGCCCGCGTCGAGACCCCTTCGATCCGCCTCGCCAATCTGGCTGATCTGACGGTGAACGAGCCGCTCGACATCGCCTATCCGGACGCCGACAGCCCCGGCGTGCTGCTCAAGCTCGGGACCGCCGTCCCCGGCGGCGCGGGGCCGGACGGCGACGTGGTCGCCTTCTCCGTGCTCTGCCCGCACAAGGGCTGGCTGCTCAGCTACAACGCGGACGACAAGACCCTCAACTGCCCCGGCCACCATTCTCGCTTCGACTGCGAGGCGGGCGGCCAGCAGGTCTGGGGGCATGCGACGCAGAACCTGCCGCAGTTCGCGCTGCGGGTGGACGAGAGCGGCGACATCCATGCCGAAGGCGTGGACGAGCTGATCTACGGCCGCCTGTCCAACGTGCTCTGAGGGAGGGAAAAGCGATGGCTTTCAAGCGCCAGGTCGATCGTCTGCCGATCATCCCAGCAGACGCGCAGGAATTCAACGTCACCTGCCACTATTGCATCGTCGGCTGCGGCTACAAGGCCTACACATGGCCGATGAACCGCCAGGGCGGAACTGCGCCGGGACAGAACAAGTTCGGCGTGGACCTCTCGCAGCAGCAGAGCCTCGAGACCGAGGCCTGGTATGCGCCCTCGATGTACAACATCGTCCGCCAGAACGGGCGCGACGTGCATCTCGTCGTCAAGCCCGACCAGAACTGCGTCGTCAATTCCGGCCTCGGCTCGATCCGCGGCGCGCGCATGGCCGAGAACCGGCCGAGCCGCGTCACCGGCACGCAGGCGCAGCGCCTCTCCGACCCGCTCGTCTGGCGCAACGGCGTCTGGCAGCCGACCTCGTGGGACGACGCGCTCGACCTCGTGGCGCGGGTCACCGCGCGGGTGGTCACCGAAGGCTCCGAGGACGATCTGGTCGTCTCCATGTTCGACCATGGCGGCAGCGCCGGCGGCTACGAGAACACCTGGGGCACCGGCAAGCTCTACTTCCAGAGCATGAAGGTGAAGAACTGCCGCATCCACAACCGCCCGGCCTACAACTCCGAAGTCCATTCCTCGCGCGACATGGGCGTGGACGAACTCAACTACGCCTACAGGGACTACACCCTCACCGACACGATCTTCATGCTCGGCGCCAACAGCATGGAGACGCAGACCAACCTCTACCTCAACCACATGGCGAAGGGGTTGCAGGGCGGCGCGCGCATGGTCGTCGTCGATCCGCGCCGCACCCTCACCATCGCTTCGTCCGAGCAGTTCGCCGGCACGGACAACGTGCTGCACCTGGCGATCAAGGAGGGGACCGACCTCGCGCTGTGCAACGCGATCCTGACCGAGATCGTGGACAAGGGCTGGATCGACCGCGACTTCATCGCCGCCTCGACCTATCCCCAGGGCGTCGCGGTGGCCGAGGACGAGGCGCATCCCGCGTCCCTCGGCGCCCTCGAGCACGCGATGACCGCCTGCCGGATGTCGCTCGACGAGGCGGCGGAGATCTGCGGCGTGCCGGCGGCGGACATCGCCAAGGCGGCGGCGTGGATCGCCGAGCCCAAGGCCGACGGGTCGCGCCGCAAATGCGTGACCGCCTATGAGAAGGGCATCATCTGGGGCAACGACAACTACCGCACCATCGGCGCCATCTTGAACATCGGGCTCGCCACCGGCAACATCGGGCGCGAGGGCGGCGGCGTGTGCCGGCTCGGCGGCCATCAGGAGGGCTATTTCCGCCCGAACGAGGCCCATGTCGGCCGGCCCGCGGAATATGTCGACCAGTTCCTGATCCGGGGCCTCGGCGGCGTCCACCACATCTGGGCCTGCGACCACTACAAGACCACGCTCAACGCCTCCGAATACAAACGCGTCCACAAGCGCCGGTCGGACATGGTCAAGGACGCCATCGACGCCGCCGCCGGCGGGACGCGCGAACAGGTGGTCGACGCCATCGTCTCGGCGATCAACGCGGGCGGGCTGTTCGTGGTGGATGTGGACATCATCCACAGCCAGATCGGCCAGAACGCGCACGTCATCCTGCCGGCCTGCGAATCCAACGAGATGAACCTCACCTCGATGAACGGCGAGCGGCGGCTGCGGCTGTCGGAGCGCTACATGGACCCGTTCGGCAACTCCAGGCCCGACTGCCTGATCGCCGCCGGGCTGGCCCAGCACATGGAGCGCGTGCTGCGCGAGATGGGGAACGACGCCTACGCCGACCAGTTCAAGGGCTACGACTGGGCGAGCGAGGAAGACGCCTTCATGGACGGCTACCATACCGGCAACCCCGAAGTGACCTATGACCGCCTGCGCGCCATGGGCAATGACGGGGTGCAGGAGCCGGTGACGGGCTTCGCCGACGGCAAGCTGGTCGGCACCGAGCGGCTCTATGCCGACGGCCGCTTCACCCGGCATGGCCGCGAGGACGGCAAGGCGCTGTTCTGCGCGGCGGGCTGGCGCGGCTGGCAGGCGCCGGGCAAGGCGCGCGAGCAGGCGGCGCACCGGTTCTGGATCAACAACGTCCGGGCCAACATCTTCTGGCAGAACCAGTTCCTCGATCAGAAGAACGACTTCGTGCAGGACCGCTACCCCCACCCCTTCGTCGAGATGCACCCCGACGACATGGTGGAGCTGGGCCTCAACCCCGGCGACCTGCTCGAAATCATCAACGACAACGGCGTGACGCAGGGGATGGCTTATCCGATGCCTACGCTCAAGCGGAACACCGTGGCGATGGTGTTCGGCTCGCCCGCGGGCAGCCAGGGCAACGTGGTCAACCCCGGCGTCAACGAGCTTGTGCTGCCCGACTACAAGCATTGCTGGGGCGACATCCGCAAGATCGCCGACGCGACGGATCAGACGCTCAAGGTCTCCTTCAAGGGCCACGAAGCCGTGCTCTGACCCTGCCCTGGGCCTCGCCCCGGCGCCGCGCCGGGGCGGGCGCCTTCACAGCGCCCGGATTTCCCGTTGGTCGAGTTCCGCGACGCCCCCGCCCGGCAGCAGCCAGACCGGCTCGCCCAGAAGCTTCAGAACGAACTCGCCATCGGCGGTCGCGAAGCGGTGACCCATCGAATGGCTGATCAGCGCGCGCCGGCCCGGCCTTGGGTTGAGGGCCGGGCGCACCGGATCGAGCCCGGCCTTGATGTGGTGCGCGATGTCCCAGTCGAGCATCTCGCCGTCACAGCGCGTCGCCACCCAGCAATGGCCGTCGACGCAGCGGTCGACCTTCTCGGCGGGGAAGAAATACCCGTAGAGATAGGCCGCCTCGTAGCCCGCCGCGCGCAGGGAGGCGACGAGATAGGTGTTGATGTCCACGCAAGAGCCCGCCGCGACCCCGCAGCCGAGATAGGGCACGGCCGCGCAGCCGTCGTTGAAGCGGGTCTCGGGGTGGTCGTAGGTGAAGCGGGCGCGCGCCTCGGCGACGAGCGCCGCGATCCCCGCCGCGCCGCCGCCCGAAGCCTCGGCGATGGCGCGCGAGGCGGTCGCAAGGTCGTCGGCGGCTTCGGTCCAACGGCTGCGTCGCGGGCGGAAGGCGGCATCGGGGTAGCGCGGCGCGTCGGGCGCGGGAGCGTAGCGCCAGGTCAGCATCACCGGCCCGCCGGTTTCCGGCGCGATCAGCGCCGCCTGCTGCCCGGTTTCGAGTTCGGCGAGCGTCTCGACGATCCGCCCATCTTCGACCGATAGCCCAGCGACCGAGCCCAGCGACGACGCCAGCCCGAGCGGCGCCAGCAGCCGCGCTCCGGGCGCGGGCGGCGGAGCGGTTACGACCCGCACCGCCGCGATGGGCGCGTCGCTCACTGGAACGCTTGGAAGATCAGCCCCGCCGCCAGCGAGCCGGCGAAGGCGAAGCCGAGATAGAGGGCGAACACCTCCCGCTTCGCCAGCGCCCAGACTGCGATCGCCGCCGGGATGGAGGACACGCCCCCCGCCACGAGGAAGGCGAGCCCCGCGCCGGGCGCCATGCCTTGTTCGAGAAGCCCCGAGACGAGCGGCAGCGCGGCGTAGCCGTTGAGATAGGCGGGCACCCCGACCAGCGTCGCGAGCGCGATGGGCGCGAGGCCCTCGCCGCCCAGCAGCCCGGCCACGGCCTCGGCAGGGACATAGGCGAGCATCAGACTCTCCAGCAGAAAGGCGAGGGTGAGCCATTTGCCGAGAAACAGCGCCGATTTGAGCGCCTCGCGGCCGAATTTCTCGCGCCGCGCCGCCTCGCGCCAGAACGCCCAGACCGGCGGCTTGGGGTTGCGGATCTTCGCTCCGCCGCAACCGCCGTTCCCCACGCCCGCGCGCAGCGGATCGGTCAGCCAGCCGCCGCGCCCCAGCGCCAGCACGCCGAAGCCGCCGAAGAGCCCCAGCCCGATGGCCGCGAGCGTCTTGGCGACGGCGAAGTCGAAGCCGAGCGCGCCCGCAGTGAGCGCGAACATCGCCGGGTCCATCACCGGCGAGGCCAGCCAGAACGCCATCACCGGCGCCAGCGGCACGCCCATCG